>CAZPTW010000117.1:0-8192 GCA_964589235.1 uncultured Smithella sp.
TGTCTGGGTCGTGCGGATGTTTCCCCAACGGATCGCGCAAGAAAATGACCGCCTGGATTTTCCCCTCAACGACGTCGGATGCGATCTGCGCGTCGCCTCCCAGCGGTCCGGATTGTTTTTTTTCGACGACAAGTCCGGCTTTTTCGATGTAGCCGCCGGTGGAACCGGTCGCGACGATTTTAAACTTTTTCAAAATGGAAAGATGGTCTTTGGTGAAAGCCACCATCTCCGCTTTTTTTCCGTCGTGCGCAATCATAGCGATGGTTTTCATCTTGAACTCCTTAGGCTAGGTTTGAACCATTAATATTCGGCCCACAAAGGGGACAAAACTTTTTTCTGGGTGGCGGCGCACACTTCGGAAACGGTTTTGTCCGTATAGTCTTCAATGGACACCGGGTCATGCAACGTCACCTTGACATGAATGATTTTTAGAGCGCAGATCGCTTTGAGGTTATCGATGAGCATTTGATGTCTCCGCCAGGCGATTTGGCTGTCCTCCTTGTAATGAATAGTGGCGGGCAGTAAAATGACTTCGGGGTTGATCTCCAACGCTTTGAAAATGCCGCGCTTGAAAGGCAGACGGTCGGCGATGGCGCCGGTCGTCCCCTGGGGGAAAATGGTGATAATCCGCCCCGAGATGTTTCGGGCGATGGTTTTGATGACGCGGCGGCCGTCCAGAGGGGATTCGCGCTTGAGAAAGATCACACCGATGAGTCTCGCGACAAGACCGATGAGGGGGTACGACTTGACCTCTTCTTTACTCAAATAAATGGATCGATATAACGCGGACATCAAAAGAATATCGAGCAGACTGACATGATTTGCGGTCAGAATGATGCCCTTGTTTTTGAGATCGTCAAACGGTATTCGATCCGCGGCGTCGATCCGCACCCGGAGAATTTTGAGCGCCGCCTGACTGTACAACTGCAGCAAAGGAGGCCCGATTTTTTGATTCCAGGGGAAAAGGATCAAGGCGGCTGCGAGATAAAGAACAGCCGACAAGACGGTGAAAGTGACAAATATCGAAAGCTTGAGATACTGCATTTTCCCATTCCGTTTTGATGGCAATATGTCGCGTTTTTTTATAACGGCGGATGCCCTCTGTCAACCCTATTTCCACCTGCAAAGACCGCTGCCTGACGACATTTCGGTTGTACAACGTTTAGAGGGGTGTTAAAAAAACGGTGTGAACGTCCTAAGAGAGCGTCAACGCCTCCACCGGACTGAAAAAAATCGGGAGAATCGAGGATGCCTGATTCGGCCGGGAAACGGGTCTTAGAGCCCTTTGAGATTTGTTCCATCCGTCCCCCCACGGAAAATTCAAGCTTGAGCTTCAAGCTGACACGCGGCTGCTATTGGAATCGCTGCGCCTTCTGTCCGGTTTACAAGACGAAAACCAAGTTTGCCAAGCGGTCCCTCGACGAGGTGCTTGCGGATATCGCCCGAGCCAAACGATTGGACGATTTCATGCTTGAAAACGGCTTGAGTCGATCGGACATACGGGATGAGGACGATCGGCTGGAGACCATCATGCAAGCCATTGAGCGGTGCGGGGCCGACGTCCAAGAGACATCGCTTTTCGAAAGAAGTTCGGACCCAGAGGATTCCGATGATCCGCTGGCATGGTTTCAACCCTGGTTCAAGAACACCCCTCATCTGCCTGACAGTATCCAGCACCTGCTTTCATGGCGCATGGCCGGCGGTCGGACCTGTTTTCTGGGCGATGCCGACGGGTTGATCGTAAAACCTGATTTTCTGCTTGCGGTGATTCACGCGGTTCAATCGAAATTCCCGACCATCGAGCGTTTCACGGTGTACGGGCGAACCTATTGCGCCGCCAGACTGAGGTCTTCGGCCGATCTTCGGGCGTATCGCGCTGCCGGACTTGACCGGGTGCACTTCGGCGTCGAAAGCGGATCGGACGCGGTGCTCTCGCTGATGAACAAAGGTGAGACGAATGACGACCACGTCGAGGGGTTGGCCAAGGCTCGAGACGCGGGCCTCTCCTGCTCGATTTACGTCATGCCCGGCTTGGGCGGCGTCGGCAAACAGGAAGAGCACGTCGCGCAAACCGCGGAGGTCATCAACCAAACGCGGCCGGATTTCGTTCGGCTCCGGACGCTGCAAATTTTCCCGGGTACCCCTTTGGAAGAGAAAGTCCGGGTGGGGGATTTCAGACAAGCCGACGAAAGTTCCGTGGTGCGCGAAATCCGGGATTTGGTGGCGGCCATCAATGTTTCCACACACATCACGAGCGACAGCGCCACGAATCTGGTCGCCATCCAAGGCGATGCCGTTTCGGACCGCGCCGTCATGCTCGGACGGCTCGACGCATATCTGTTCCTCGATGCGCGCGAAAAGACGCTCTACAGCTTTCGTGCGCGTTTAGCGTCTTTCATCGGTCAGTATGGCGGGCTTTCCCCGGAGATTTATGCCGCAATCCGCCCCTGGATCCGTCACGGACGGCTTGAGATTTCCGGAGTCAAGGACGTCGAACTTCGACGGGCCATTGAGCTCATCCGAAGCCGGCTTATGCCCTGAACGATTCCGTCAATGAATCGGGAGGACCTTCGATGAAGGGACATTTCCGAAAACGAAGACGGTGACCCCATCAAACACTCGACTTGCAGAGCGATGGAAGGGGGGCTTTTGGCCTCGACTGGAATTTCCACATGCACCGACAGCGACGCCTGGGCGTAAAAGGCTTGGATGCCGATCGGGGATCGTCCCCATGGATGTTCTCCACAAGCATTTCGAGCGTCTATAAAAGGGTAAAGATGATTTTGATCCGGGTGGAATCGTCGAGCACTCTGAGAAGAAGGCTGCAAGCTCGTGGAGTGTTTTATTCGGTTTCGTTTCTTTCCAGACGGCAGCCGCCGGGCGCCCATTGACGCAAAAACCGTTACACCATCGTCCGACACTGAATGTTTTTTATCGGATCGTCGTCTATGACGATGTCCATGGATCGAAGATCAACCGGTCTGATCGACCCATAAAAGCTTCTGTTCGATCCGCGCGACGTTCCGTACGCCGGGCAGGCGCTCGTGATCGTGATGGGCGGTTTGGATCACGGTTCTGTTTTCATCAGCGCAGCGCCCCAGAAAGTGATGCAGAAAACGAAAACGCGACGGATCCAAATCCTGAAACGGTTCGTCCAAAATAAGCACCGGCGGGTTTTTGACCATCGCCCTGGCGATCATGACGGTCTTCTTTTCTCCGGAAGAGAGCCTCCCAAAAGGGTCGTGTTCGATGGCGGTTACCCCCAAAATATCCAGAAGGTCGCGGTACTGACAGATTTCTTCATCGCGAAGCCTTCGGTTTAACATCATGGTGTCGGAAAACCCCGATAGAATGATCTCCCGCACGGTTCGGGATCCTTGAAAGTACAGTTGCATATCCGATGACATGAAACCGATTTTGGCTTTGATCTCCCAGATGGATTCCCCCGATCCCCGCCGGCGGTCGAACAGGCTGAACCGATAGCGGTAGGCCGACGGGTTGTCGGCATGGAGGAGGCTCAAAAGCGTCGTTTTCCCGGAGCCGTTAGCGCCTTTGAGCAACCACTTTTCCCCCCGCTTGATTCTCCAGCTCAAAGCGTTGATCAACACGTGCGCGCCGATTTTGAGCGTTTCATTTTCGATATGAAAAAACGTCTGAAAATCTGGCCGGGGGGTTTTATAGAAGATCGCGTCCGCCGGCAGTGTCGCCCCAAACCGGTCGGTGCCTTGTCTTGGCGCAAGCCGAATGATCCGGTCGCATTCGAGATCCGGCGGACACTCGCAAAGGAGCAAGATGATCGTTTTATCGTATCGCCGTGAAATGTCCCGAAACAAATTCGAAAAGGTTTCGACCGCCTCTTCATCGAGCCCGCTGAAAGGATTATCCAGAATATAAATTTGAGCGTCTTTGAAGAGACTTTTCAAAAGGAGCACTTTACGCGCTTCACCACTCGAGAGCTCGATGATCTTTTCCGAGAGAATCCTCCGGGGTAACACGGCGTCAAACCACCGGCTCATGTAAGGCGACCCCGGATCGAACTGGAGATAGCGGCCGACGGTTTCCGCGCATGCCTCGTCGAAGGCGTTATAGCGCTGTTGGTAGTAGAAGTCCGAGTAATGAAAAAAGGCGTCATCGGCCGAATGAGCCGAATACGCGATCCGACGAGGGTTCATGGTGTAACGGACGGTCCCCGTGAGATGTCGGATTTTTCCCTGCAGGATACGCGCCAAGGTCGTCTTCCCGGATTGATTCGGCCCGATGACGGCGATGAGCTCCTTTTCCGAAATATCGGCGGTGACACATGATTCAAAGACGTTTACGTTTTCCAGGCGAAGAAGCGTTCGGGGCATGGCGCTTGCGTGTCCCATGTCATGGCCGGTGAAACCGGAGGGAATAGGAAAGGGAAGGGTTCATCGTCTTCCTTGTCTTATGACGCTTTTTTTCGTCTTGTAATAACCACTTCGCAGCAGTCATCGCCGTGACTCAAATTTTTGGCATGGGCGACATTCACTTGGATGTCTTTGCCGAAAAGACCAGCGATGATTCCGTAATCCGCCACACCGGCCTTTTGGGTTTCACAGTCCGTTATTCGAACAACCATCCGGCCGCCGTCCACGGAAACGTTTCTCCCTTGGATATTCAAGACGCTACAGAAGGTATCCAACGCATCGAAGAGACCGTCCGGCCAGACAGGATTGGGAAGATAATGATTTCTCAGATTTTTACCGAAGATGTACGAAAACTGTTTCCAGGCCGCCAGGTCCGTTTCCAAGGCCGTCTCGAGTCCGAATTTTTTCGTGAGCGCAAGAAACCATGCCCCATCCATCCGGACAAAGGCATGCTGCGCGACTTTCAATAACTGTTCAGAAGATAAATTCACGGCTTCTCCGTCTTCTCACTTTTCCGCCACGAGCGGCCGGAGTGTAGCACGCTCCAAGACAGCTCTCAATGGAAAAGATGGAATGGGCGCGGCCAAGCCAGATTCGGGGATCTGCTTGAAATGATCGTTTTGAATATTCCGGCGGTGGCGTTCGATCCGCGCAACGTCAAGGTCGATTGGTGGAAGTCTGGGCTTTCCCGCTTTGGGCGATTGAGCCGAATCACGCCCGTGGCCTCTGATGAAGACAATGAACCCTTTTTCAATAAATGGAACAGGTCGCCGGGACGGACCAGCGAGAAAGGGAAAACAGGCTTCGGAAACTGCGAAAAGACTATTTCGGAGACAAGGTCGATACCATCGTTTTGAAAGAGAAAGACTATTTCGAACGGTCGGCTGCTTGGGGCGGCGATGAAAGGCTCGATGCCCGGTCGATCGATCGTTTCAGGAGATTTTTTCCCTCCCCTTGGACTTCAAAAGAGGATGGATTTCTGGTAAACAAAAACCATTTTCGAGTCGGGGACCATAGCCCGAGCCAACAGCCGAGTCATACCAAGGATCTTTCAACGGGAGGTGTTATGCTGGAATCTTTAAAGGGAAAAGTGGCCTGGATCACAGGAGCGGGATCGGGCATCGGCCGGGCGGCCGCCGAGGCACTGGCGCGAAACGGCGCTCACGTGGTCTGTTCGGGGCGTAACGCGGGCGCCTTGCGGGAGACGGCCGATCGGGTTCGCCTCGTCGGCGGGTCGTCGTCGATCGAGCCTCTGAACATCGCGGACCCGGCGGCGGTCGATGGGGTCGCCCAAAGAATCATTTCACGCTTGGGCAGAATCGATATTTTGGTCAATAACGCCGGCACCAATGTAAACGAACGCTACTGGTGTCAGGTGACGCCGGAGAAATGGAAGGAGGTCATCGACGTCGATCTGAACGGATCGTTTTACTGCGCCCGCGCCGTTTTGCCTGTCATGCGCGGGCAACAAGACGGTCTGATCATCAATGTCTCCTCCTGGGCCGGTCGCTTCTATTCGCTTTTGCCGGGCCCGGCCTACAGCTCGGCCAAGCACGCGCTTTTGGCGATGAATGAAAGCCTCAATATGGAAGAATGTGTCAACGGCATCCGCGCGTGCGTGCTCTGTCCCGGCGAAGTCTGGACGCCGATCATCGACCGCAGACCGGATCACCTGCCGACCGAGGCGAAAGCGAAAATGCTCAAAGCCGAAGACGTCGGCGAAACCATCCTATTTATCGCGCGTCTGCCTAAAACCGTGTGTATCAATGAAATAGTCATGAGCCCGACTTGGAACCGCGGCTATATCGCCGCTTTGACGCCGCCTCAAAACGAAAGCCGGTCGGACTCGACCCCTCCGAATGGTCCTCCATCGTAACGGTGGGAAAACCGAGAGAAGCGCATGCGGAACGACTTATGCGGCGCGGTCGAACCCCGCTTGTCTCGCGCATAGGTGGTGCATCCCCCAAGGGGAAAAGGTTTGGTCATTGACGGATCCTCGTGTAATGGGTGAACCGGGCCAAAGCCAGCGCCCCTCGTTCGATGGACGGGAAGACGGCGATGCCCTGCCGGGCGAGGTCATAAGCGGCCTTCTGAGCCAAAATTTTCATGTCCGGTGAACTGAAACTATGCAGAATGACCGCCAGAGGTTTGACAAGGCTCTGTTTGGTCTCTTGAATCAATTTCAGAAAGGCGCCCACCCAAAATTCCTTTTCGGCTTTGGAAATCAAGCCGAAATGATCAAACGCCACATGCAAGATCAACAGGTCGGCTTCATCGCAGCCGTCCAAGATTTTCATCGTCTTGAAAAATTTTTCAGCGCTTTCGAAATTGTTGAGGTCGATGGGGTTTTTGAAAATTCTTCCCGCCTCGGAAGGGAAGACGTCGATGAGGTCTCGGCGAACACGGCTGCTGAGTTTCGGGAGTGTCAAACCCGCCTGACTGAACTGATCGGCCAGGATAACGCTTGCGCCGCCTCCAATGCCGACGATCAGCGCCCTTTTTCCTGCAGGCGGTGAAAGACGCTCAAACGCGACGGCGACATCGATCATTTCTTCAATGTTTCCGACGCGGATTGCGCCGGTCTGTTTGAGCAATCCCTCCCAAATCCGATCCGAGCCGGCCAATGCGGTGGTATGCGACAGAGCCGCCTCCGCGCCGGACGGTGAGGCGCCGACTTTGAGGATGATGGTCGGTTTTTTTTGGGCGGCGGTTTTAAGCGCGTTGAAAAAACGAGGCCCTTGTCGGACGCCTTCGAGATAGGCTGTGATGATTTTCGTGTCGGGATCCTGAACCAGGTATTCCAAAAAATCCGATTCGTTTAAGTCCGCGCCGTTCCCCATGCTGATGACTTTGCTGAAATGAACGCCCCGGCTGGTGCCCTCTTGAATACCATGCGCCGCGTTTCCGCCGCTTTGGGAAACCATAGAAACGGATCCGGGGGTTTGGTCGTAGTCTCCGTTGAAGGTGAGGCCGCCTGAAGGACAGTAAAGTCCCAAACAGTTGGGCCCGATCACACGGATGCCCCCCTTTCGGGCCCGGCTGAGAATCTCGTTCTGAAGACGCCTGCCCTCTTCGTTTTCGATTTCGCCGAATCCCGACGTGAAGAAATGAATGGCCTTGACGCTTTTTTCAACGGCCTCATCGACAAGTTTAGGTGTGTAGGGTGCCGGAATGGCCGAAATGATGTAGTCGATTCGATCGGGAATGTCCCGGAGGCTTCTGTAAATCGTCAACCCGGAAATTTCGCCGCCCGCCGGATTCACGGGATAAATCTTTCCCTTGAATCCAAACTGCGTCAACGCCTCAAAAAATTTCAAACCGAAATTGAATTTGTTGGCCTTTTCGGATACACCGGCGATGGCGATGGTTTGCGGGGAAAACAAAAAATCCAGATTACGTGCCTTTCTCATAGAGTTTCCTTTCTAATTTTCTTCGGATTTAGGCCTCGATGCCGGGTTAGCATACACAAGCCATCGGGGCAAATGTCTTTTTTTTCGAAAACGAGATTGACAGACTATCATATTTAGATTAGAAAAAAAACAAACGTTTGTTTTTGTTGTTGTGCAAATCTTGAGTAAATAACCTGATTTTATTGAGAAAGGAGGTTTTGGGTAACTGTTTTTTGCGAAAAGTTCAAAGGCTTGAAGACAATAACTGGGCAATCATTTTTTTCACCGAAAGCAAGGAGGAAATTGCAGATGAGTTGTATCAGTAAGAGCATGATGATTTTCGCGTTTCTGTCTTTATTTCTGATTCATGCCGCCTGGAATGTTGAGGGCGTCTTTGCCGCGAAAGGGTCGGCGA
>CAZPTW010000118.1:0-8159 GCA_964589235.1 uncultured Smithella sp.
TTCTCGTGGCCGAACAAGACGCTGTCGATGAGCGTGTCGGGAATGGCGCCGCAGTTGACCTTGATGAGAGGACCGTCGCTTCGCTTGGAATGGTCATGGATGGCGTTGGCGATGATTTCTTTGCCTGTCCCTGTCTCTCCGCTGATCAAGACAGGACTGGGAAGGGGCGCGACCATTCGGACTTTCTGCATCACGTCCCTCAGGCCGAAATCCGCCCCGATGACCTTGTCTCCGAAATTCTTTCGCAACTCCGATTGCAGATAGGATTTATCGTCGGCCAGCAGGTCTTTGATTCTTGACAGTTCCCGATATTGGAAATAGTTGGCAAGCGCAATGGCGGCGGGTTCGTTGATGAGCGTCCAGAGTCTCAGGTGTTCGTCGGTATAACGGTTTTCACCGACGGCCCTTGCCACAAAGGTTCCGATGTGTTTACCGTCCACGATCAGACGGTTCACTAAAAATGAAGAGACGTCATAGCCCCGCTGTTGCCCGACGTAGTAGCAGATGGGGTCCGTCAGAGAGGTGACTTTCCTGACACGGGGATGTAACAGCGGTTCTTCGAGTTCTTTGCGGCTGTCGAGCGACAGCGGGGCATCGCCGGACCCGATATGGCCGCCGGTTTCGTCGGCGTATGCCAGTGTTTTCATGGTGCCCAGTTTCGGGTCATAGCAGGCCATTTGAAGCTCGTCCAAAGGCATGACCGTTCGGACATATTGAAAACACATCCAGAGAGCTTTTTGAATGTCCAGGCTTCCGCAAATCCGAATACTGACTTCGCGGAAGAATTCATTTTCGATGGTTTTTAAATCTGTCACATTTGTCATTTTATAAAATGAATGAATAAATGTCTAATTTTTTCTGTCATATGTGTCACTTCTGGGGATTATTGCTCTAACTTACTAATATCACTATTGAAAAAATTGGCATGACCTTTGATTGCTTGACACGCGCGAAATTAAGGTGATGACGCCAGGCCTCCATGATCGGGCAACGAGAAAAGGCCGACGCAAGGCGGAAAGAGAACCCCCATCGATCGATGCTTGACAGGCATCTGTCCACAGGGTATAAATCTCTCAAAGATTTCAGCTGTCATTCTTCCCCTTGTCGTCATTTGGATAACTTTCAACCTTTTACGTTTACAAGTCTTGTCTTAATTTTTGCCGGGGTTTTAACATTTTAATCAAGAACCATAACAAACAGGAGGAAAATTTATGAGCAAAGACGATCAAACGGAAAAGACGTTAACCCGACGAAGCTTTTTGAAGACGACAGGCGGTGTCGCCGCGACAGCGGCGGTTGTCGCAGGCGGCATGAATCTTCTGCCTTCCTCTGCGGAAGCCGCATGTGAGCCCTTACCGAAAAAATGGGATGAAACGTATGATGTCGTGGTCATCGGCAGCGGTTTTGCCGGATTGGCGGCCGCCATTGAAGCGAAGAACGCGGGGGCCAGTGTCGCGGTCATTGAGAAAATGCCCATGCAGGGCGGCAACTCGATCATCAACGGCGGCGATATCTGTGCACCGGGGACGCGGCTGCAGAAGGAAAACGGCATCGAAGATTCCCCCGAACTCATGTTGAAGGACATGCTCAGAGCCGGCGCTTACCTGAATCATCCGGAACTGGCCAAAACCGTCGCTTTCGGCGCCAAAGACGCTTTGGAGTGGACGGAATCCTATCTTGGCGTGAAGTACGTCAAAATGAATTTTCACGGCGGTCATTCCGTGAAGAGAGCGCATGGCATGCTCAATCAGACCGGGTCGGAATTGGTCAGTAAAGAATTTGCCAAGGCCAAAGAACTCGGCGTGAAAATTCTCCTCAAGACCAAAATGGTGAAATTCCTCTCCAACAAGGACGGGCGCATCGTCGGGATGGAGGTCCGAAAAGATTATAAATTCCCCGACGATAATTCCGGGAAGAAAGCGTTCATCAAGGCCAAAAGGGCCGTTGTGCTTTGCTCGGGCGGTTTCGCGCAGGACGTCAAACTGCGGCAGATTCAGGATCCGCGCCTTACCGATAAATTCGGATCCACCAATCATCCTGGTGCCACCGGAGAAGCCCTTTTGTCGGCCTGCGCCAGCGGTGCGATGGATGTGCAGATGGACTGGATTCAACTCGGACCGTGGACCAGCCCGGATGAAAAAGGCTTCGGCTATGTCCCGCTTTTCTGCGAGCCGCTGGTCGGCTATGGATTAATGATCAACCCCAAAACCGGCAAACGGTTTTTCAAAGAAACCGGAAACCGCAAGGAAAGAGCCGACGCCATCATTCTAGTCGGCAATCCCGTGATTATCATGGGGGACTCCTATGCGGTGAACAAGCAGGTTGTCCCTCATGCGCTCAAGGGCGGCATGGAGAACGGCTCCATCAAGAAATTTGATTCGCTCGACGAGTTGGCCAAAGCCTATGATATGCCGTTGGAGGCTTTCAAAGAGCAGATCGCCCGGTGGAACGCCTTTGTGGAAAAACGCCAGGACGACGATTTCGGCTGCATGATTTTCAAGGATGCTAAACCCACGGTGGAAGCGCCTTTCTATGCGGCGCGGCTCTGGCCGAAAGTTCACCACACCATGGGCGGGCTGCTGATTGACAAAAACGCCCAGGTCATGGGGTTCGACTTCAAGCCCGTCAAAGGCCTGTTCGCGGCCGGAGAAGTGACGGGCGGCGTTCATGGGGCCGTGCGTCTGGGTGGCGTGGCCGCAATGGACTGCCTTGTCTTCGGCCGAATCGCCGGGAAGAATGCGGCGGCGGAAAAACCCTGGAGTTAATGGAGTATTCGAGCATCGATGAGCGGTTTCGGTCTTCAAGCCGCTCATTGATGCTTGATTTTTTGCCGGTTTCAACGGTATACTTAGAAATAACTCCGGGAGCGCCCGGCCAATGAGGTATCGCTATGAACGTAAAGAAAGTCAAAGCTGTCGTCACCGCGGGGGTTTTCGTTTCACTTTTGGCTGTTTGCTTTTGGGGAAACGTCGACGCCGCGCCCAAAGAGAAAAAATCATCACCGGCTAAAACCGTCTCGGCGAAGGCCAAAGCTTCCGCCGTAAAAGCATGGGACTGTGCAGGCTGCCATAAAGACAAAAAAGTTTTGCCGGATGCCCACGTTCCAATCAAGGACATGCCCTACGACGGATGCCGCGTCTGCCATACAACAGGCGGCGCCGCCAGTTCTCTCAAAACAAAGATTCCCGGAAGCCATCTGCACGCTTTAAGAGGGATCACCTGCGAGCAATGCCACGGCAAGGTCAAGAAGCAAGAAGCCGTGGAGATGGCCAAGTGTATTTCCTGTCACGGCGAGACGGCGAAACTGGCTGAAAAAACCGCGCACGTCAAGCCTCACAATCCGCATCAATCGCCGCATTACGGAACAGACGCCGATTGCAATCTCTGCCATCATCAGCACGCAAAATCAGAAAATCTTTGCGCCCAGTGTCACAAGTTCGATTATGTCGTTCCGTAAAGCGCAGATCAATCGAGACGATCGAGGATAAAAATCATGGGTGGTAACGGTGAATCGACGCTCACGGATTGCCTGAAAGGAGCCTCACGCCGCGTGGTGTCAAGCGGACCGTTTTACTTCGTCTTTTTAGGCATCTGTGCCGTTGTGTTTATAGGGGGAGTGATTGCGGGTATTCATTCTGTTTATGTCGCCGGCAGCCGGCATGCCTATGGCACGTACCGGGAAATTCCGCTGGGCATGCTTATCGCGACTTATACTTTTTTCGTGGTGACGTCTACCGGCCTTTGTCTACTCTCATCGATCGGCCATATCTTCGGCGTCGAGAAATTCGTTCCCATCGGCAAGCGAGCCGTTTTCCTTTCCATCATCACGCTTCTGTCCGGTTTTCTCGTGATCGGTCTGGAGCTGGAAAATCCTCTCAGGTTGGCCATTTTCCTTTTCCTGTCACCAAATTTATCATCCAATATTTGGTGGATGGGCGTCCTTTATTCTTTTGAGACCGTATTGTTGATCGTCGAATTTATCTTTTTGATGCAAGGCAAACACAAGATTTCTGCCACGGCGGGCCTTTTGGGAATTGGTTTCGGTGTTGCGGCGATCAGCAACCTGGGCGGCGTTTTTGCCATGCTCAACGGCCGTGAATTCTGGTATGGTCCTTATCTGCCGGTCTTCTTCATTGCGTCCGCTTTGCTGATGGGCTGTGCCGTCATCACCTTCTTTACCCCGATCGCCTTTGCTATTCAACGAAAAGATGTGGATGACGCCATGGCTTCTTCCATCGAATCGGTGGCAAAACTCATGATGGTGATGCTGGCGGTCGTGATGTTCTTAACCATCTGGCGGATGGTTTCCTTGACCGTCGGAAGCCCTGAAAAGCAAATGGCTTTGAATATCTTTGTTTCAGGTCCTTGTGCTTTTACGTTCTGGGGACTCGAAATAACTTTGGGACTCATCATTCCTTTTGCCCTTCTTTTACTCTCCGGAGGAAAACGGATCGGGCTGATGGTTCTGGCGGCCGCTTTCGTCATCGTTTGCGCTTTCTTTGCTCGCCTGGGGATGGTTGTGGGAGGGGAAATGGTACCTTTGTATTGGGACTTGGGAGTCAAAGAATATGCCTCGCTGCATCAGTATAGTCCTACATGGCGGGAGATCCTGGTCGTTTTGGCTGGAGCCGGTTTTTGTGGCATGATGTTTTTACTGGGAGAGAAAGTTTTTGACGGCTTTGCCGAGGAAGCTGCGGAGCGAGGATTACGTGCGAAAAAGAAGGTGGATGAAAAATGATCATCAAACCGATTGATAGGGAAGAAAAACGATCGGAGATGTCCGGTTCGGTGGCCGAAATGGATCGTCGGGAATTTTTGAAGATGGGGCTGGTCATTACAGGGGTTGTTGCCGGGGGGTCGCTTTTGTCCGTGGCCTCGGCTGCGGATAAACTTTTCCCGGGGGATTCTTTTTTGAAAAAATATCCCTATCGGCCGCACTACGCGATGGTGATCCGGGTGGATCAATGCATCGGGTGTCTTCGTTGTGAAAAAGCGTGTGTCGTCGCGAATTCAGTACCGGCTTACGGCTGGCGGACCAAGGTGCTGCACAAGGAAGTTCCCGAAGCCATCGGTCAGAAAAGAGAGTTTATTCCGATTCTGTGCAACCAATGCAACAATCCGCCGTGTGTTCGCGCCTGTCCGGTGACGGCGACATTCAAAAACCGGCAAAACGGCATCGTCATGATGGATGTCAAAAAATGCATCGGTTGCAAAATCTGTATGGCAGCCTGTCCTTACAATGCCAGATATTTCAATGAGGAAAGAGGCGCCATCGATAAATGTGATTTTTGTTTGGAATCCAGGCTGTCCAAAGGCGAGACGAAGACCGCCTGTGCCGAGGCTTGTCCCGCGGATGCCCGGGTATTCGGTGACTTATCCAATCCTCAGGATCGCGTTTACAAGATGATTCATCAGCTTCAAAAGCCCATTTGGGTTCTCAAAAGGGAAACGGACGCCCAACCCAATATTTTTTATACCAAGGGATAGATCGAGGAAACCATGCAAAAAAGGCTTACCGTCCTGATCAGTTCGCTTTTGATTTTCGGCATGGCTTTGGTCGCCACAGGCGCGGAGCCCGCCCAAGGCATCCTTTATACCAAACCGGTGGAATCCGTCATTTTTCGCCACTCGGACCACCTGCAAAAAGGGACGTCCTGCGCCACTTGTCATAGCGGTCTTTTTGAGATGGAGGCGCTTAAAGCCCAAACTTATAAAGACTTCACGATGGCTTCTCTTTACAAGGGGAAATATTGCGGCGCTTGCCATAACGGAAAAAATGCGTTTGCCTCCGATACGCAATGCGCGCGGTGCCATGTGGGGGCCCGTTATCCCGTTCCGCAAAAAGATGAGCCGGATTATAAGAAAAAGGTGACGCTGGGTAAGAGCGAACAAAAGATCGTGTTTCACCATGATCAACATTTGAAGAAAGCCAAATGCGCCACGTGTCATCCGTCTCTTTTTGTTCCTAAAGAAGGGGCGGCGGTCATCAAAATGGCCGATCATGCCTCGAGGAAATACTGTTTTGGATGTCATGACGAAAAAGGGACGCTTACGTTTTCTCGAAACGATTGCAACCGCTGTCACACAAAAACCATGCCCGTGCCTCAGGAGGCCATCCTGTATGGCAAAGGGGCCAAAGCGGTTTCCTTCAAACACGACAAACATCAATTGAAAGCCGGATGCGGCGCGTGTCACCCCAAGTTATTCGCTTATCGTAAAGGGAACACAAAGATTGACTTCAACGACCATGTCAACCGGGCGGCATGTTTCGTCTGTCATGCCAAAAAAGACGGCACGGCGTTCTACAATTGCAACCTCTGCCACAAGGATAAACCGGCCATCAAGACATCGTATTATCCAGACACATTGAGCTATAAAACCAAAATGCAAAATGTTTATTTTCATCATGAAAGCCATGCGGGGTTTGCCTGTACGGTTTGCCACCCGAATCCTTTCGCCATGAAAAAAGGCAAAACGGATATGAACATGGCCGAAATGATGAAAGGAAAAACTTGCGGAATGTGCCACAACGGTGCCAGAGGGTTTTCCGTCAACGATTGTGCGCGCTGTCATAAAAAATAGAACACGCTTTTTCTGTTCCATCATTGATCGGATGAAAGCAGGCGAAAATCGATATGCCCGCAGGGGTTGGTGGAACATCAGCACTTGGGAGCCCTCTTCAGGAGTTTGGATCGTTTGAGTAAGAAAAAATCCGGAATCTGGTCTTTTTTTGCATCGGTGCAACTGGCCGTATGGCTTCTTTCGATCGTTGCGTTTTTCGCTTTGGTCGGAACGCTGATCCCCCAGCGGGAAGCGGCCGCTGAATTTGCGGAAAAGCTGTCCCCTGCGCTGCTTGCTTTTTTGCAGAAGATGCAGATTTTCGACCTGTATCATTCCGTCTGGTTCGTTCTGCTGGCCGGGCTTCTGGCCGTCAATCTCCTGATCTGCTCGCTGGATCGATTCCCAATGGCTTGGCGGCGTTTCCGCCTCAAGCACGCGCCTCGTAATGATGAAGCCTTCGTGGATCTGCCGCCGGAGAACGCTTTTCAAACGACGGCAAGTCTTCAAAACGCGTCGGCTGTTGCATTGTCGCTGCTTCAAAAGAAATATCGAACCGTCGACCGGTCCGATGATGGGGAGGCTGTTTTTCTGTGCGCTCAAAAAGGACGTTTTTCGATATTTGGCGTCTATATCGTGCATCTGAGCATTTTGGTTTTGATTGCCGGTGCCGTGATGGGGGCCTTTTGGGGGATAGAGGCCTATGTCAATATCCCGGAAGGTGAGACCGTCTCTTCCGTTCAACTGCGTGGAAGCGGTCAGACGCTGACCTTGCCTTTCTCGGTCCGCTGCGACCGGTTTACCGTTGAATTTTACGCAAGCGGCATGCCCAAGACCTATCAGTCCGACTTGGCCTTTATCAAGGACGGTCGGGTCGTTCAAACCGGGAAGCTGCGCGTCAACCATCCCGTCACCTTTGAAGGGTTCAATTTCTACCAATCCAGTTATTCCAAGGTTGCCGGGGAAAAGGCGACAATCGCTTTGGTGCGCGACGGCGGCCGGCGCGACGTCATGAATGTGGCCAAAGGATACGATTTTCGTCTTCCGGGTGGAGAGGGAACCTTTCATGTCTTGCGGGTGGAGGCGGATCTGATGAAAATGGGTCCGGCCATCAAAGTTTCCGTCGACGCCCAAGGCAAAGAGACGGTTTTTTGGGTTTTCCGGAATATTGACCAAATTCGGGGCGCCAACCCCGACATGATCGCCCGTATGCCGATCTTGAACCCGGCCTCTTTTCGGCCTTACACATTTGTGTTGATGGGTTTGGAGGAGAGATTTCTCACCGGTTTACAGGTGAATCGCGACCCCAGCGCGCCGGTTGTGGCTTTTGCCGTTGTGCTCCTCATCGGCGGCCTGATGTTGATTTTATTCTCTTATGCCCGGGTCATCTTTGTCCGCGTCGAGCGGAAAGGCGATACCGTTGTCGTCGCCGCTGCCGGCAAGAGTTACAAACACTCGGCGGGGCTTAAAAGGGAAATTCAGTATCTGATCGCGGAACTTCAAGACACGCTGGAGCAATCCAAATGATCCATACAACGATTTTAAGTTGGGTGACGTTTATTTATTTTGCCGCCTTCGTTTTTTATCTTTTTCGGATGGTT
>CAZPTW010000119.1:0-8133 GCA_964589235.1 uncultured Smithella sp.
ATTGGCCGCTTCTGTGTTGGCCGCGTTTTGGCGCGTCATGGAGGCGATTTCATCCAGGGACGCGGATGTTTCTTCGATGGCAGCCGCTTCCTTGGCCGCCGAATCCGCCAGAACACCGGAAATTTGCAACGCCTGACCGACGGCGGCATTCATTTTGTCTCGCATTTCATTGACGGAATGCACGAGTCTGCCGATTTCATCATCCATTCTCTCCAGATCGATTCGTTGCGTCAGATCTCCTTGCGCCAACTGAGTTACGATGTCGACGGTCTTGTCGATCGGATTCAAAACAAGACGTGTAATCAAGATGGCGATGGCAAAGGAAAGCACAATGGCGACCACCACCACGGCGATAAAGACGGCTACCGTAAAGTTGATCGATTTCATGGCGTTTTCATCCTGTTGGTTGCTCAATTGATCTTCAAGCCCCAAGAGCTTTTTGAGCAACGACGTCAATTCCGCATGTTTCCCGTCCGTCATGGACATCAGTTGAATGGCTGTGTTGACGTCGACGGCGGCCGTATCGAGGACCCCCAAAACGCCTTTTTGATATTCGTTCAAATTGTCATTGGCGGCTTTAAGTAACTTTTGCTCCTCCTCCGCTAACTTCCCCGAGGTCAGTAGTTTATTGATCAAATTGGCGTCCTCGACTAAAATGGCTTTTTGCTGGTCGATCGCTTCCTTGACTTTACCCGGATCGTAGTTGACCTTGATCCAGTTGAGAATCCGGGAGATGTTTCCTTGAACATCCGTAATATCGTTTAGCATTTTGGCGCTGGCTTGGTATTGTTTGAAGCGATTGGTGTAAATATCGCTTAGGGCGTTTTTTTGCACGGAGAGACTGAAGTAAATCCAACCGGCCAATAAGACTAAAAATATTAAGATTACAACCGGCGCGATCAACATTTTTTGGGCCAATTTCAGGTTATTGAAAAATCGCTTCATGGAATCTCACCTCGTTATTTAAATTTGCATGCACGACTATGGAATCCTGAAAGAAAGTGACAACGGCTTGAAATCATAGAATAAAGGTATTCATGTCCCTTCCAACCACAGCCGACCGAAACGCTCTTGAGGGGAACGCAAGAAACAATCAGCCGTTTTGACACTTCAATCTATTTGTCGACCAAAAAAATAATAACTTTAACCACACATTGGATCAAAAACCGTCAAGCACCTATAAACATTCTTGAAAACAATAAATTATTTTTTGAAATACCCGTCAGTTGATTTGCTTGGCTTTCAGGATCATCAAAATGCAATTAAAGGGTGGTTGTGCCCTGCCGATATAGAATTATGTTTGAATTCATTTAATAAGGAGGATTGGCCGCATGAAAAAAATGTTTTGTTTGATGTTCACGGGTCTAATGGTGGTTTGCTTCGCGATGGCGGTTTCCGCCCAAGACAAAGTCGCCAAACCGGCTGAGGCGAAAGAACTGGTCAAAAAGATGATCGATTATGCCAAGGCTCACGGTTGTGAGCAAACCATCAAAGAAATCAACTCAGGAAGCGCTTTTAAAATCTATAAAAATGTTTTTGCCTCCGCTTCGACCCTCGATGGCATCTCTCTGGCGCATGCCAAAGTGCCTGCCTTGGTCGGAAAAAACATTATGGATATCAAAGACGCGGACGGAAAACCTTTCGTCCGTCTTTCTTTAGAAAGACGGAAAAAGAATTTGACGGAAATGTTGACCCATGAATACAAGTGGATGGATACCAAAACCAATAAGGTTGAAACACGGACCATGATCGGCATCGGACATGCCTGCGGTGGATCGCTCGGCGATGTCAGCTTCACGGTGACCTACGAAGGAAAAATTTAACGACCGTGTAAGGGTCGTCATTGAAAAGATTGACGGCGAAGAAAAAACCGGAAGCCTGCATGCTTCCGGTTTTTTAATGTCTCTTTCGTTTTCTTTTCTTTCATCCTATTGACAGGCAAACCACCCCCCGCCTATATTGCCGACATGATGAAAGAACATCCCTTTCAAGCCGGTACGTCGCACTACGCGGTGGACGACATCCTGCCTCAACTGAAGGCGGCTATACTCACTCATGGGGCCGCGGTCCTTTCCGCCGCGCCAGGCTCCGGAAAAACCACGCGTGTTCCTCTGGCGCTAATGGATATCATCGATCCCGGATCTGGCAGAATTCTGATGCTGGAACCCCGTCGGATCGCTGCGACATCCGCCGCGGGCTGGATGGCCAAAACATTGGGAGAGGAGATCGGCCGGACGCTGGGCTATTCCATCCGGTTGGAAAGCCGTGTTTCAAAAGCCACGCGCATTGAATTGATGACGGAGGGAATTTTACCCAAACGGATTTTAGCGCATCCCGATCTGTCGGACGTCGCCATGGTGATTTTCGACGAATTTCATGAAAGAACCCTCCAGGCGGATTTGGCGCTTGCTTTGTGCCTCGACATCCGCCGTTCTTTGCGGCCGGATCTGAAGATCGTCGTGATGTCCGCCACGCTGGACACACAGGCAGTATCGGCCCTCTTAGGGGGAGCCCCGATCATCAAGGCCCAGGGACATGCTTATCCCGTTGAAGAACGTTACTTAGGCGATAACCGAGATGAGCCCTTGACGGTTCGTGTCCATAACGCCGTTCATCGGGCCATACGCGAAACAGAAGGCGATATTCTTGTCTTCCTGCCGGGATCCGGTGAAATTCGCGCCGTGAGCGACGCCCTTAAAAAATCGCTTCAAAAATGTCCGGTCCATGAAGCGATTTCCACCCATCCCCTCTATGGCGATTTGCCTTTCGAAGAACAGGAACGGGCGATCCTCCCTTCGCTCTCGCGAAAAATCATCTTGGCGACCAACATCGCGGAGACCAGTTTGACCATTGAAGGGGTCCGCGTGGTCATCGACGGAGGCTTGACACGCCGTCTCCAGTACGACGCGGGGTCCGGCATGAACCGCCTGATGACGGTGAACGTCTCACAGGCCTCCGCCCATCAGCGCCGCGGCCGGGCAGGCCGCACAGAACCCGGCGTATGTTATCGACTTTACAGCCGCCACACGTTTCAGTCCCTCATCGCGTTTCACCCGCCGGAAATCGCCATATCCGATCTTTCCCCGCTGGTGCTGGATGTCGCCGCGTGGGGTGTCACGGATTCAGCCGCTTTGCCTTGGCTTGATCCTCCACCGCCGGCCGCATGGCGATCGGCTCAATCGCTTCTAAAAGACTTGGGTGCCTTGGACAGGCAAGGTTTCATCACGCAAAAAGGTCGCATGATGTCTCGACTTCCCGTTCACCCCCGATTGGCCTGTCTTCTTTTGAAAGCGGAAAAACTTCATTGTCCCCTCCTCGGCGCGGATTTGGCTTCCCTTCTTTCCGAACGGGATATTGTTCGCTTTCCGGAGGCCCCCCTGCGGCCTCGAGGAGTCGGCTTGGACCTCACCGATCGGATCGAGATTCTACAGCGATGGCGAAAAGAAAAAAGAATCGACGGCACCGACCCCGCCGTTTTGCGGACAGTCGATCTGGTCGCGCGACAATTCCGACACTTCATGGAAAAAGGCGAAGACAAAAAGGATCAAACGATCGACGGCGTGGTCGAACGTCTTTTGCTGTCCGCCTTTCCCGACCGCATCGCTCAAAGGCGAAAGGGCAGCAAGGACCGTTGCATTCTTCAGCAGGGCCGCGGGGTAAAGGTCTCCGAAAAAACCCGATTGACCGGAAGCCCTTATCTCATTGCCGCGTCCTTAGACAGAGGCGAGGGATCCGAAGGGATCATTCATATCGCCCAATCGATTCCGGAACAAGTCATGCGTGAAGAATTGGCGGATCAAATCAAAACAAGACGTCGTGTGGAATGGAACAAGCAGGAAGGACGCCTTATCGCCGTCTCAGAGGAATATTTGGGCGCCGTCATCCTTTCGGCCAAGCCCCTGTCTCCGTCGGATGACGAAGCCGTTTTGCTTTTGTGTGAAGCGATTCGTTCAAGAAACGTTTCACTCGACTTCAACCGGAAGGTTCGCACTTTTCAGGCCAGGGTTCTTCTGATGCGTGACGTTTTTCCCGAGGAAAGCTGGCCGGTCTTATCTGAAAATTGGCTTGTCGACCACCCGGAAAAATGGCTTAAGCCTTGGCTTTCCGGTATCACAACGGCAAATCAGCTTGAAGCGCTGGACATTTTGCCGGCGCTTCACCGGATCCTCTCCTTCGAAAAGATGAAACTTCTTGATGATCGTGCCCCGGAAAAAATCCGCGTACCCAGCGGCCATACCGTTTCCATTGATTACATATCGGGGGACAGGCCGATCCTCGCGGTGAAGCTCCAGGAAATGTTTGGTTGGACCCAGTCACCGGTTATCGCGGAGGGGCGCGTCCAATTAAAGCTCCAGCTTCTGTCTCCCGCCGGCCGGCCTCTGGCCGTCACCAGCGACCTCAACCAGTTTTGGAATACCGGCTATCCTCAGGTACGCAAAGAAATGAAAGGCCGCTATCCGAAACATCCCTGGCCTGAAAATCCCTGGAGCGCCTTGCCGACACGAAAAGCCAAAACGCAAACAAAATGATCAAGCGTCTGGCGCCCTCTTAAAGACGCTTTTGGCGATCGATGCGTATCGCTTGATCAAAAAAGGCAAGAATCGATTGAGACGGCCTTTTGTCAATCAAAGAGAAAAGCACGATGGCCAGTAGAGCCGTCAAAAAACCGGGAATGATCTCGTAAATCTCCCACACCCCGCCGCAGGGGGAGATGAAATTTTTCCAAACGATGGTTGTGGTGCCACCGGCAATCATACCGGCCAACGCCCCATTTCTCGTCATTCGCGTCCAGTAAAGGGACAGGAGAACCACCGGACCAAAAGCCGCACCCAATCCGCCCCAGGCATAGGCCACAATTTTGAGCACGCTGCTGGTGGGATCGCTGGCGACGACCATTGCAATCATCATGACCATCACCACCATCGAGCGGTTGATCTGGACTTGCGTTTTTTCATGAAGCGGTTTGTTTTTCGGCAAGAAAAAGCCTCGATAGAGATCTTCGGCAAACGAAGAGGATGCGACCAATAACTGAGAGGCCGCGGTGCTTTGCGCTGCTGCCAGGATGGCGGCCAACATGAAACCGCCGAGGAAAGGATTCATCGTGGCGTGAATCAAAAGAATGAAGATTCTCTCCGGTTCAAACCCTTCATAAGCGCCGAAATGTCTGACGAACGACATTCCCACGAGTCCGATGGAAATGGCCATCAGCATACTGACGGTTGTCCAGGTGGTCGCGATGACCGTGGCCTTTTTGAGCCTGTTGGGTTGATCAATGCCCATGAAGCGCACGAGAATATGGGGTTGACCGAAATAGCCCAGTCCCCAAGCCAAAAGTGAAAACAACGCCAAAGCGTTCAGGATCGTGCCGTCGGCTCTGGAAAAAAAATGAAAGGATGACTGGGAGATTTCGGCCGATATCCAAGCGGATATCGGCCGAAGGCTTTCACCGGCTGTTTCCAGCGGACCGTTGATGAACATGACTTTTATAGCCAGGATAGGAACAATGATCAAAGCGAAAAACATCAGCATGCCTTGAAAAAAATCCGTCCAACAAACCGCAAGATAACCTCCAAGGAAGATATAAAACGTCAAGGACATTGACATCAACAAAAGCCCGTTGAAATAGGAAAAACCCAATATCGTTTGAAACAGTTTTGCGCCGGCGACAAATTGAGCGGAAATGTAAATTGTAAAAAAGAATATGATAAAGAAGGAGGACAACACACGAAGACGGCTTGTCCGGTCGTCGAAACGCCGTTCAAAGTATTCCGACAGCGTCAGCGCATTTCCCGCCGCCTCGGTGAAGTTGCGCAAACGTCTGGCGACAAAAACCCAGTTCAAGACGGTCCCGGCAACCAATCCCAAAGCGCACCAAAAGGGCTCCGCCAAACCGGTGGCAAAAGCGAGTCCCGGAAGTCCCATGAGCAGCCAGCCGCTCATATCAGAGGCAAAGGCGCTCATCGCCGTCACCCATGCCCCCAAGGTCCTGCCCCCTAACACATAGTCGCTGACGGTACGGGTTCTAAAATAGAAAAAAACGCCGATGCCCAACATCGAAAGCAGATAAATCGCAAAACTTAGATAGGTCCACAGGCTGACTTTCAGCATAGCGATCTCTTAGGCCCTCCGGAGATTTCCATTTCACGTCATTGGACGAGCCTCTCAAAGCGGGCAAGGCTGTAAATAAGGAAAACCGTTGACGTCATTTCATGGCGCTTCTTCAAAAGGAAAGGACGATTTTTTTTCTCCTATGGCTCCGGCGGATCGTTTTCTAGGTTTGGGGATACCGGTTCGTCGTCTCCATTTTCGCCTTCGTCTTCCTTGTCGGAATCTTTCGTTGTCCGGGCGATCCCGACGAGGCTTTCTTGCTCCTCAAGATCAATGAGCTTCACGCCTTGCGTGACGCGGTGATTGACGGGGATTTCCTCGACTTTAAGCCGAATAACATTGCCGGTTGAGCTGATCAGCATCACTTGTTCATCACCCTGAACTTGCAGAACACCGGAGACGTTGCCGACTTTCGGCACGGTTTTCAAATTGATCAAACCCTTACCACCGCGGGATTGGACACGATATTCGTCAATCGGGGTGCATTTACCGAAACCGTTTTCGGAAACGGTCAACATATAGGTATTCTCGCCGGGAATTTCCATACCGATGACATCGTCGCCCTCATCCAAAGAAATGCCCCGAACGCCTCGAGCGGCGCGGCCCATGTCGCGGACTTCATCTTCACGGAAGCGGATGGCCATTCCCAACCGAGTGGCCAGAAAGATGTCTTGATCACCGTTGGTGAGTTCGACATCAACCAATTCGTCTCCATCGTCAATAGAAATCGCAATGATGCCGCCGGAGCGCGGATTAGAGTAAGCGGACAGCTCCGTTTTTTTAATGACGCCTTTTTTAGTCACCATCACCACAAACTTGTCGTTGACGAACTCTCGCACCGGCAGCGTCGCGCTCACTTTTTCGCCTGGCTCCAAATTCACGAGGTTGATGATGGCTTTGCCCTTGGCCGCGCGTCCGGCCTGTGGAATTTGGTAGACTTTCAACCAATGCACTTTGCCCAAGTTGGTAAAGACCAAAAGGAAGTTGTGCGTGGAGGCGATGAAAATCTTTTCGACGAAATCTTCTTCTTTGGTGCCCATTCCCACCTTTCCACGACCGCCTCGGTGCTGGCTTTTGTAAAGACTGACGGCATTACGCTTGATATAACCCGCATGCGAGATGGTTACAACCATGTCTTCCTCGACGATCATGTCCTCGATACTGATGTCTTCGGTGGACGCGACAATCTCCGTGCGACGTTCATCCCCGTATTTTTCCTTAATTTCATTCAGCTCATCCACGATGACTTGCAGAACCTTTTTCGGGTCTGCCAAAATTCCCGAGAGTTTTGTGATGAGGTGATTGATTTCGGCATACTCCTCATCGATTTTATCTCGTTCCAAACCTGTCAGACGCTGCAAGCGCATCTCGAGAATGGCTTTGGCCTGAATTTCGGACAGGTTAAATTTCGCGCAAAGGGAAATCGATGCGTCGGCTGGACTTTGAGAGCTTTTGATCACGGCGATGACGTCGTCGATATTGTTGAGGGCGATGATGTAACCTTCTAGAATGTGCGCGCGTTCTTTCGCTCGATCCAGATCGAACCGGGTGCGGCGGATCACCACATCCTGACGGAAAGCCACAAAACGCTCCAAAAGCTCCTTGAGGTTGAAGACCACCGGGCGACCTTCGGAAATCGCGAGCAAAATGATCCCGAAGCTGACTTCCATCTGTGTGAATTTATAAAGCTGGTTCAAAATGATGGCGGCGTTTTCGTCGCGCTTGAGGTCGATCACCACGCGGATGCCTTCGCGGTCGGATTCATCACGAAGATCGGAAATACCCGCGATTTTCTTGTCTCGGACCAATTCGGCGATTTTTTCGATCAGCGCCGCCTTGTTGACCTGATAAGGCAACTCTGTGATAACGATGGACTCCTTGTCATTGCGGGCGTTTTTTTCGATGAGCGCGCGAGCGCGCAAACGGATGATACCACGGCCCGTTTTATAGGCGGCCAATATTCCCTCACGACCGTTGATGAAGCCGGCGGTCGGAAAATCGGGACCCTGGATGATGTGGATCAAC
>CAZPTW010000120.1:0-8108 GCA_964589235.1 uncultured Smithella sp.
GGTCAATCTGGTCGATTATTTATCCGAAAACAAGGATCGTAAGAAGGATGATTTGATCCATGAGTTGCGTGGAGAACTCATCGGTCGAATCGAAGAGGAAAAAGAAGCGATTGTCGGACCGGCCTTGAAGTCTCGGGCGGAATTGATCGGGATGGTTATGCATGATCCCAATTTGAATCGATTTCTAGATGAATATGCCAAGAAGAATAAGCGGGACAAAAAAAGCCTCGTCAAAGAGGTCCATCGTTATCTTTACGAAATCGCCGCCGATTATCAAGAAACTTGGATCGAGATCTGGCTTCGGGTGCTTACCTGGCTTTGGAATACGGTTTACGATGGTTTGTCGGTAGATTCGGAAGGGTTGGCCAGGTTGAGGCAATTGTCAAAAAAAATGCCTTTCGTGATCATATCTTGTCATCGAAGCCATATTGATTATTTGCTGCTTTCATACGTCTTTTATAAAAACAACATCCAACTGCCGTTTATCGCGGCCGGCAATAACATGTCTTTTTTCCCCATGGGTTACGTGTTTCGCCGATCGGGCGCTTTTTTTCTCAGGCGCAGTTTCCGCGGAAATGTGGTCTATGGCGAAGTTTTCTCCAAATATATGGCCACGCTCTTGCGTGAAGGATTGCCTCTTGAGTTTTTTATTGAAGGTGGCCGAAGCAGGACCGGCAAGATGGTGATGCCCAAATACGGGCTTTTGTCCATGATCATCCAAGCCTACCAGGATAGATATTGTGAAAACCTCGCCTGTGTGCCCGTATATGTCGGCTATGACCGCGTCATTGAGGAGAAGTCCTATTTGAACGAGCTTGCCGGGCAGCCAAAAAAACAAGAAAATACGGTTGAGATGATCAAAAGCACCAAGGTGCTACGCAAACGCTATGGGCGTGTTTATATTAATGTCGGCGAGCCGATCGTGATGAAAGAATATCTCGACGCACAAGAAAAGCCCATCGACCAAATGACGCTCGAAGAGCGTCAGAGTCTTTACCGAAAAATCGGTTATGAAACGGTCCTGGAGATCAATAAAGTTTCAGTTGTCACACCGTTTTCACTGGTTGCATCGGGGCTATTGAGCCATGACCGACGTGGGATCTCTCAAGACGAATTAAACGCAATCCTGAGTGATTTTTTCGATTATTTATCGACTCGTCAGGTGAGAATCGCCGAAACTTTTTCTCATCGTGAGAAAGCCATTGCCGACGCACTCAATATTTTTTGTCAGACGGATATCATTTCCAAAGTGGAAGCTGATGAGGAAGAGGAAGAATTGCAAGAAGTCGTCTATTCCCTTTCGGATTCCAAGAGACTCAATCTGGAGTACTACAAAAATAATATCCTGCATTTCTTTGTGCCGATCTGCTTCGTTGCGACATCTATGGTCAAACATGCCGATGACATGATTTCGCTCACAAAGATCATGAGTGATTATAAATTCCTCAAGTGGCTTCTATGGAATGAATTTATCTTTGACGAACGACGGGATGACGTCGATGAAGTTCAGGATGTTCTTGATTATTTGCACAAAAAAATGCTGATCGTCACTGCCGAACGAGATGGCGAAGTGTGGATCGAAACAAAAAGCAGAGGTCACGCCAGACTCAAGCCCTTTGCCGGTCTCATTCACAATTATCTAGAATCCTGTTGGATTGTTATGCGCAGCATGGTTTATTTGAAGAAAAAACCTCTAACGCAAAAAGAATGGCTGGCCAAGATCCGACCTTTGGGCGACCGGATTTTCCGCAAGGGTGAAATTCTGCGAGCGGAGTCTTTGTCCAACGCGAACTATGTCAATGCGATTAAGTTTCTCGAAGACGCAGAACTGGTGGTATCTCAGACGGAAGGTAAAAGCGGAAAAGAAGAACGTGTCTACCGCCTTACGGACAATCGGGCGCAGATGGAAGTATTACGCCGACGTCTGTTTAAGTTCCTATAGCCCATTCTTTAAAACGCATCGTGATACGCATGCCCTTTTTTGATCGATCCAAATGAGGCAAGTTGATGAAAATGAGTTTGAAAGACAGAATTGCCGCCAAGGCCTTTGTCTGCGGGGTGGAAGCGGTGACGACCCGTGGGCTTCTGCAAAGCGAAGGATGTCGAGTTCATGACTTTATCCATGAGGTAATGGACGCGAATCTGTTCGATTTCGTCAGTATTACAGACAATCCCGGCGGCAACCCACATTTGTCCCCCGAAACGCTGGGGAAAAGCCTTTTGGAAAAAGGCCACAATGTCAATATCCATGTCACCTGCAAAGACACCAACCGCAATGCACTGGAATCGCGCGCTTGGCGGCTGGCGAGCGATGGTTTTACCAACATCATGGCCTTGTCGGGGGATTACCCCGCTTTCGGCTATCGAGGAATGGGACGGCCGGTTTTTGACATCGATTCCGTCGGCTTGTTGAGTATGTATTCCGCGATGAATGAAGGGCTGGACGTCCGTGTGCCGGGAAGATCTCAATTCCAAAAACTCGGCAAAACGGGCTTTCTGCTTTCTGCCACTGTTTCTCCCTTCAAAAAATATGAGTCTGAATATCTCAGCCAATTGTTCAAGATGGAGAAAAAAATCCGCGCGGGAGCTGCGTTCTTCATCATCCAGGTCGGTTATGACGTCCGGAAATGGTCCGATTTGTTGATGTACACCCGCCTGCGTAAAATTCAAACGCCGATCGTCGCGAACATTTATCTGTTGAACGGAACGGTGGCTAGGCTCTTTCATGACAATAAAATCGCGGGGTGCGTCGTAACGCAACAATTGCTTGACCTTGCCCAAAAGCAAGCGTCATCTCCGGACAAAGGAAAGAGTTTCTTTGTGGAATTCGCCGCCAAGCAGTTGGCTGTCGCTCAAGGGATGGGGTTTGACGGCTTTTACCTGGGGGGGGTTCATCAGATCAAAGATGTCCTGGCCATTCGGGAGAAGCTTCAAAGTTACAGTCGCGATGACTGGAAAGATTTTTACAAAGAGCTTTCTTTCCCGCAAAAAGATGAGTTTTATTTGCATCGACAAGATGATCATGGTTTTGCCGTGTCTGAGTTCTCTGAGCGCTACAAAAAGTCGAATGCAAAGGTACGACGTTTTTATTATAGGGTATTGCATGAACCGCCTGTTTATCGTTTGAGCCGTTGGATACATATCCTGCTTTTTGCTCAGAAATCTCCTATCTATCATTTGCTGAGGGCTTTATATAAAACAATCGATGGTAAAAGATTTTGGGAGCGCTTTTTCCATTCGTTTGAGCGTGCGGGAAAAAGATGTCTTTATGGCTGTCGAGATTGCGGTGATTGTTCTTTAATGGAAATGGCATACCTTTGCCCTGAGGGCCAGTGCAGTAAAAATCAGCGTAACGGCCCCTGCGGAGGTTCCTATCAAGGGCGATGCGAGGTCGGGGATAAACTTTGTCTGTGGCATAGAGCGTATCTGCGCTTGAAACTTCACAATCGGGAGAGAGAACCTTTCGATGGCAAGATCGCCATAACGGATGCGAAATGGCTCAATACGTCCGCTTGGCAGAATTATTTTTTAAAACGAGATCATTTGAATGTTAAGGAGTAGTCTATGACGGCAAGAATCATCAGCGGCACGGAAATAGCGGCCCAAATTCGCGAAGAATTGAAGCAGGAGGTTGCTAGAATAAGGAACGACCGCCACATTCAGCCCGGTTTGGTGACAATCCTTGTCGGAAGGAATCCCGCTTCCGTGAGTTATGTGACCGCCAAAGGAAAAACCGCTCAGGAACTTGGTTTTTTTTCCATTCAAGACGATCAGCCTGAAAACATTTCAGAAAACGAATTGTTGGAGCTCATCCAAAAATATAACATCGATTCTAGAATTCACGGGATCTTGGTGCAGTTGCCTCTTCCGAAGCACATCAACGAGAACCGGATATTGTATGCCATCAATCCGGACAAAGATGTTGACGGGTTTCACCCCGTCAATGTAGGCAAATTGATGATCGGCGAGGGGCGTTTTTATCCTTGCACCCCTTACGGTATTCAGCAGATGTTGATCCGCTCAGGCGTTTCGACAGAGGGGGCGGAAGTGGTTGTCATCGGTCGGAGCAATATTGTCGGGAAACCCATCGGTATGATGTTGGTTCAAAAAGCCAAGGGAGCCAACGCCACCGTGACATTTTGTCATACACGCACGAAGAACATGAAAGCCCATACCTTGAGAGCGGATATCCTGATTGTTGCCGCGGGAGCTCCTCGTTCCGTAACGGCTGACATGGTCAAGCCCGGTGCTGTCGTCATTGATGTCGGCGTCAATCGAATTGGTACGACCCCCGAGGGCAAGGCCAAGCTCGTGGGCGATGTAGACTTTGAAACGGTCAAGGAAAAGGCGGGCATGATCACCCCGGTTCCGGGAGGTGTAGGTCCCATGACGATTACCATGCTGATGCTCAACACAGTGCGGGCCGCCAAAATGGCTGCCTCTCTGCCGGTTGATTGAAACGATGTCAAGAGGATCAAGAAGGGAGTTCCCGCTTCCCGGATCGTCCAAGTGGATTTGAAGGTCTTTCTAAAAGATGTAGCTTAGGTTAATACCGCCATAAAAAACGGTTTCTCCTCTATCCCTGATAGGGCTTTTCAGCTTGAGGTCGCTTCGGTCGGAACCATTGATGAAAAAGGAGTATGAAACAATGGGAATGATCGTCCAATGATCCGTTACAGGAATGGGGAGCATCATGGATAACAGGGTGTTACTCGCCGTTTTATATTTGAAAGGAGCCAGAACGGGGCTTCGCATGTGTTTGGAAATGTCTGTGTACAGAGTGATCTTTGTCCGATCATTCACACCGGACCCTTTGATGAGATCACTTCCAGAAGTCTTTTCAAACATCAACTGCCAAGGCAAGGCGGAAAGGAAAGAACGCTCTCGAAAGTCCGCCGTAATGACCATTTTCCTCAATAAAAAATCATTCATCCCACTTCTGCTTAAGAATTTCTGAAGACCGGTTGCCAAAAAGCAGTTCCGATCCCTATCGGAGTCGATAAAACCCGAATTTTTCGATTGATAGGCGGTGATTGAATATGAAATCATACCGAGGACGGGTTGCCTTTGGTCGTCGCCCCAAACAGGCAACGAATGAAAGGCCATGAAAATGACAATCGAAACGTAAAACATTCGGCTCAAAGATTTCATGTTTTTTGAATCTCTCTTTTTTTAGTATATAGACCGAATGCGCAGGATCCTCAGTGACAGGCGGCACAGGAACGAATAGATAAGCCCCAACCTCAATGATTTCTAAAGATGTCGCGGATAAAGTGAATCATTATTGGAATTTCTTTTGCTTGGTTCGGTTTACGACGGAGGGGGATTTGAGACTGTAAAACGCGCTGCTTCCAAGATAAGTAGCTGAATTTCCTAATTCTTCTTCAATTCGAATCAGTTGGTTATATTTGGCCAGTCGGTCCGAGCGGGATAGAGATCCGCTTTTGATCTGGCCGCAATTCGTGGCGACGGCGAAGTCCGCCATAAAGGTATCTTCTGTTTCTCCGGAACGGTGAGACACGATGCAGGTGTAGTTTGCCTCTTTTGATTTCTCAATGATGTCGAGGGTTTCTGTGACCGTTCCGATCTGGTTGAGTTTGATTAAGATGGCGTTGGCAATGCCCATTTCAATGCCTTTGGTCAATCGTTTCTTTTGGGTGACGAAAATATCGTCGCCGACGATTTGAATTTTGTTTCCAAGTTCGCGAGTCAGCATTTTCCATGACATCCAGTCATCCTCGGCAAAACCGTCTTCGATTGAAATGATCGGATATTTCGAAACCAGATCTGCGTAAAACTGGATCATTTCTTCAGCAGATTTTTGAGGATGCGGCTCTGCCGATAGAATGTACTTGCCTTTTTTATAGAAAGAGCTGGCTGCGCAATCCAACGCGATCATGATATCTTTGCCGGCTGTGTATCCGGCTTTTTCAACGGCATTCATTATCAAGCTTAACGCCTCTTCATTGGAATTCAAATTCGGTGCAAACCCGCCTTCGTCGCCAACAGAGGTACTTAGGCCCCTTTGTTTCAAAACAGATCTCAGCGATTGGAAAATCTCCGCATTCATGCGGAGACCTTCCGTGAAATGGGTTGCTCCCACCGGAAGGATCATGAATTCTTGGATGTCCAAATTATTGTCGGCGTGTTTTCCTCCATTCAAGATGTTAGATTGCGGGATGGGCAGAACGTGGGCGTTTGCACCGCCCAGATAACGATAAAGAGACAAGCCGGATACTTCGGCGCCGGCTTTCGCGCAAGCCATGGAAACAGCCAAGATAGCATTGGCGCCTAATTTCTCTTTGTTGCTCGTGCCATCGAGCTCGATCATTGCATGGTCGATATCACGCTGTCTGCGACAGTCCATCCCGATGATTTCCGGGCCGATGATCTGGAGAATATTCTTCACGGCGTTTTGAACGCCTTTTCCATGAAATCTTCTTCTATTGCCATCGCGAAGTTCCAACATTTCATACTTACCGGTTGAAGCACCGGAGGGAACGGAGGCGCGGGTGGTGATTCCTGATATGGTGGTGATTTCTGCTTCAACGGTTGGGGTTCCCCGAGAATCCAGAATTTCTCTGGCATGGACGTTGATGATCTCCGGCATATTGCCCCCACTGCTTGCTTTTTCTTCGCCTATAGCAGAGACATTTCTTGATTTCAAGGCAAAGAGATTCTTGTTTTCTGATGGGAAGTTGTATAGAGATTTTGAGATAAGGATAAGGCTTTCAGAAAGTCAATGACGTCTCTCGAACTCAAAACATCCGTGGGGGACGTGGGAAGGCGATCATAAGGCGCAGCGAGTGGAAAGTTGAACATGACATCCGTTGGAAAATCTAAAAAAAACACAAAGCTGTTTCTCCATCTAAAAAAATGGATGGAAAAAGCCATTATGGATCATGCCATGATCGCAGAGGGCGATCGAGTATTGGTCGGTGTTTCGGGAGGCGCCGATAGTTTCGCGCTTCTGGACTTGCTGGATTCACCCATGATTTTCGTGCCGAAATTTTCGTTCATCGCCGTCAATATTGACATGGGATTCGATCCTGATGGGCAGGCCTATGGAAAGATAAAAGAGTATTTTCAGGAAAACCGCTACGAGTTTGTCATGGAAAAAACAGATATCGGGGTTTTGTCCCATTCGACATTTAATCGAAAAAATCCATGCTTTTTATGTTCACGGCTTCGCCGAAAAAGGATTTTTGAAATTGCCGATGAAAAAGGATGTAATAAGATCGCCTTTGCGCATCACAAAGACGATATCATCGAAACGCTTCTGATTAATCTGTTTTATGGACGTGAAATCAGCACTATGATTCCAAAACAGAGCCTCTTCGGTGGTCAACTCCATATCATTCGGCCGTTGGCTTATCTCAGCGAGGAATTGGTCAAAAAATACAGTTATGAAAGGCAGTTTCCAGCGATTAAAAATCTTTGCCCCTCGAGCGAAAATTCAAAAAGAGCGTATGTCAAGAAGCTTTTGAACCAGTTAGAGATTGACAATCCCAGAATTCGTCACAATATTTACACGGCCATGAGCCATGTTAAAATGGATTATTTGATGACAAAACCTGAAATTTGATTTACTCTTTTCCAGCATTGATCAAATCACATTTGATGCAAGGATTGATGGCTTCGGTTTGACTGGGACAATGGATAAGAATTCATGTAATGGAACGATATGTCTAAAGAAAACGTTTTACATAAGTTGATTACAGTGAACAAATTCGCTCGTGTCAACTACGACATTGACGATATTTATGAGGCAGGCATCGTTCTTTCGGGGACCGAAGTCAAAGCCCTTCGCGCCGGGAAAGCAAATCTCAAGGACAGTTATGCGGTGGTGAAGGATGGTGAAGTTTTTTTGCGTGAATTGCATATCAGCCATTACGATTATGGCAACCGGGCCAACCATGAACCACTACGCCCGCGGAAACTTTTGTTGCATAAACGAGAGATCAAAAAGCTCTATGGTAAGTCACGGGAAAAAGGACTGTCACTTGTGCCGCTGAGAATGTATTTCAAGAAAGGTTATGTGAAAGTGGAAATCGGGGTCGGCCGTGGTAAAAAACTCCATGATCGCAGGGAGGACATCAAACAGCGGG
>CAZPTW010000121.1:0-8103 GCA_964589235.1 uncultured Smithella sp.
CCGCGCAAGGTCCGGCGATGGCGACCGGAGTTCTGCCCTCGCCGATTTCAACCCCGCCGACCTTGACGATGGTGGGCCGGGGATGAAAGTCCCGGGACACCATCTTAAATGGTTTAGAGACATGAATGACCTCTTTTACGCCGGGCAACTCGCGGATGGTCGTATCGTCCACATATCCCTTGTTGCCTAACACACCGACGGCCGTTCTTTCGCTGCCTGGAATGGACGTTGCCGACAGACCCATTTTTTCAACGGCCGCCACGACGGCACTGATTTGTTTTTGCGTGGCGTTGCGATGCATGACGATCAACATGATCCTGTATCCCTCCAAACCTTTCACTCACTCTCTGAAAGTCTTCATCATCATGTATGATTTCATAAATGATCTTTCAAATCAATGCCAATGTTGACAGAAAATCCGGGATTCAAACCGATAACAAAACGGACAGATGCCGGAGGGGCAAGAGACTGAAATCCGCGTAAAAATCCTTCTGAGGAAATGAATTATTCCTCATCTTTGAATTCCTGGGCGATGCGGTAAAAATCCCTCTCACATTCCAGAAATATGGTGACAATTTCGGGATCAAAGGCGGTGCCGCTGCCTTTTTTAATTTCATCGACCGCGTGCTCATGGGATTGAGCGGTTTTGTAAACACGTTCAGTCGTGATCGCGTCATAGACATCCGCCACGGCCATCAATCGGCCCGACAGAGGAATTTCATCGCCTTTGAGCCCCCGAGGATAACCGCTCCCGTCCCATCGCTCGTGATGCGTAAAGGCCATTTCCCGGGCCAATCTGAGAAACTTATTGGAATCCAAACGGGGATCACTATACGACAGGGCGTTGTATCCGAACTTGGCATGCTTTTGCATCTCCCTGAATTCTTCCTTGGTCAGCCTTCCGGGTTTTAAAAGGATGCTGTCCGGCACCCCGACTTTGCCGATATCATGCAAAGGAGCCGTCTTCTCGACATGCTCGATGAATTCTTTACTCAGGAAGTTTTTGTATTGGGGGTGGTCTTTGAGTTTTTCGGCCAAAATGCGGACGTATTTCATGGTCCGTTTGATATGGCTGCCCGTTTCCAGATGGCGGTTTTCCGCCAGGAGCGCCAGCGATTCGATCATGGCGTCTCGTGTGATTTCCAGTTCGCTGGTTTTTTCCCTCACCATCGCCTCGAGTCTGTCTCGGTAGCATTTGAGTTCCAGATGATTTTTCACTCTCGCTTTGACCAAGGCCGGATTGAAGGGTTTCGTGACATAATCGACAGCCCCCAACTCCAACCCCTTGGCCTCATTTTGTTCTGTGGCCAGCGCGGTGACAAAAATGACAGGAATTCCCTCGGTTTTCGGTTCGGATTTGAGCCTCCGGCATACTTCATAGCCATCCATTTCCGGCATCATGATGTCGAGCAAGACCAAGTCGATGTCGGGGACCAGGGAGATGATTTTCAGAGCTTTCTCTCCGCTCGAGGCGACCGATACGTCAAATTCATCTTTGAGAATACCCGTCAAGACATAAATGTTTTCCGGCGTATCATCGACAATCAGAACTTTTTTCTTCTTCGTGAATATCGTCATTCCATCCATCCTGCGTCAATAAGACAACTTAAGAACCCCGGCGATCTCTTTTAACTTTTCCAGAGCCTTGTCCATATCAAAATAATCCACATCTTTTTTGAGTTCTCTGAACTCTCTATCGACCTTCGTGTCTTTCAAATATCTTCCCAAGAGATCCACTTGGACCATCGATTTCGTGGAACCGATTTCCAAAAGATGAGCCAATTCCTTCAACATAGGGCCGACGGCGTCGATGTCCACATCTCGATGTCCTTCATGAGCATCTTTTTGAACCGCTTGGGAATCCGTTATTTCATCCATCCCTTTGATTCCGCGTCGCACCCGATCGAGCGACTCTTCAAATCTCGCCAGTAGAATGTTATCCCCCTCCATCCATCCCTTTTCCAACGCTCCTTCCACATCGGCGGCGGCAGCCGATAACTGGACCGCGCCCAGCATGGCGGCCACGCCTTTGACGGTGTGGGCCAGTCGGCAAGCCGTTTTCTCGTCGCCTTCCGATAAAGACTGCTTGATGTCATGAACCGTTTCAGCGTTGGTTGTGTAAAATTTCGACAAAAGCTGTTTGTATAATTCCTGATCTCCACCCACATGAACCAACCCTTTGGCGGAGTCGATCCCCGGCAAATCCAGCCCCGGCCCTTCTTGCGTTTCCTTCACCTGAGGGGATAGGGTGAGAGCCGAAGAAGACGGTGGACGGCGGTTTCCGACATGCTTTGCGATGATCGCGAAGAGATCTTCGGGATTGAACGGCTTGTTGATCTGATCGTTCATCCCGACGCGGCTGCTTTTGAGTCGCTGTTCGTTCATGGCATGGGCGGTCATGGCGATGATCGGCAACGTGGTGAAACGTGGATCGCTCCGGATTCTTTTTGTCGCTTCATATCCATCCATCACCGGCATTTGAACATCCATCAAAACGAGGTCGTAGGGGGTCTCCTCGAGCATTTCCAAAGCCTGCAATCCATTTTCGGCCACGTCCACTTCCAAGTCCATCTGTTTCAAAATTTTCCGCGCCACCTCCTGATTGATTTCGTTGTCTTCAACCAAAAGGATTCGGGCACCCTTGATTCTCTGGTATGCTTGGGACCGGCGGATCTTCTCGGCGTCGAAAACCGCGGCAGGCGATTCGACTCTCACCGGATCGAGTTCTCCCATGACGGCTTTGCGTAATTCTGTTTGCGTGACGGGTTTGGCAAGGCATTTCTGTATGCCCAATTGCCGGGCTTTTTCGGCCAAATCCGACAAATTGCAATTCGAAATCATGATCACGTCTGTCTGGGGGCTCATTTCTTCCATCGCTTTCTTCCAGCCCAGGCTATCCATATTCGCCGTATACCAGTCGATGAACACGCCATCAAAACCTTCTGTCTGATTCAAATTGAGTTCGACCCGACCCTTCTCGACACAGTCCGCCCCTGACGCCCGGACCCCCATGCGCTCGAGCATAGTCACCAGGATCTTCAGCGCCGTCCGGTTCTTGTCGATCACGAGAATCTTGCCCAGACCTCGACGATCGCCTTTCCGCGCTTCGACCGTCAAATCGCCATCCACGAAGCCACCGATCTCCAACGTAACGGTAAAGAAAAATGTACTGCCCACGCCGGCTTCACTCTCAACCCAAATTTTATCGTCCATCATCTTGACCAGACGCTCACAAATCGCCAACCCCAGCCCTGTTCCCCCGTACTTGCGGGTGGTTGACGCATCGACTTGGCTGAAGGCCTGAAAAAGCTTGCTTTGTTGATCTTTGCTCATGCCGATGCCGGTATCGCTGACTGAAAACTGAAGCACCGCCTTTTGACCTTCCCGTTTCAGTGTCTCGATTTTGACGATGATTTCGCCTTCATGTGTGAACTTGATGGCGTTGTTGGTCAGATTGGTCAATATCTGTCCCAGCTTCATGGGGTCGCCCTTCAACCTTTGCGGCACATCCGGCCCGTAATCAAAGATCAATTCCAGACCTTTTTGATAAGCGTTCATATTGAGAAGATCGGCCAAATTGGAGAGAATATCATCCAGCGCAAATTCCGTCTCTTCAATGTCCATCTTTCCCGCTTCGATCTTTGAAAAATCCAAAATATCGTTGATGATGCCCAAGAGCGACTGGGTGGCGGCTTGAATTTTTTCCAAATACTCCCGCTGTCTTGGACTCAAATCCGTCTGCATCACCAGATAGGCCATTCCGATGATCGCATTCATCGGCGTTCGGATCTCATGGCTCATATTGGCCAGAAACTCGCTTTTGGCCTTTGTCGCCTCTTCGGCGATTTGTTTTTGTTGTTTGGTGATCTTGTTTTGGAAAAACAGGCGACGTGACGTGCGCTCCTTGAAATAGCCGCCGACAATGCACGCGATTTCGATCACCCAGACGATCAAGGAAAGCAAAGCGACATCGTCTTTCCTTCCCGCCCCTTCCGGCGCGAACAAAACGGAAAATTGAAAAACGGTGACATAGATCAGCGTTGTCCATAGCGCGATTTTGAACCGAAGCTGGAGGATGAAAAACGCGAACATTATGACCGTGATGACGCCGCAGACGGCGATCATGTCATAATGCAGCAGATACTTGCCCATGTAAATGAAGTCCAGACCGGCCAAGCCGTTGGAGAGCGCCGACAGCGGCTGATAAAATTTGATGTAACGGCGATCGAAAGTGACAAGAAGCGTCACCAGAAACACGGGATACAAAAAAACGCCTATGGCGACCGTGGTCTGGACAAAATGCTGAGGGAAATACTGGTAAAAATAAATATTGAGAATGAACCAACCAAAGAAGGACAGCGCAATCCCGATCCGATTGAAAATGCGGGTATTGTAATCGTTATAACTTAGAAATTCGGCCTCCAGCTCGGGATCGACAAAGCTCAGGTTCAATGGATGCAGCCGCATGTCAAACTCCGTTTTTTCAAACGCTTACGATTTCCCGCCCCCCTTGGTCATGATGCCATCCGTGATGGGTCATTTCCGGTCTTTACTAATGAATATCGAACCTTTCTGATCATTCTTTAGTTCATGCGACAACACGGACCGCCTAAAGGTATGATCGAACGCAACCGCAGACCGGGGAAAAACACCCATCCAAAAAATACCGTTTCATCCTGGACGCTTAAGTGAACTACCAATGAGATTCGGCTTGATACTGGGGTTTATTGTCATCGATGAAACAGGGCGCGTCGTGTTTTTTACAAATTTTTTCCAGCGTATCGACGGTATAATCGATTTGCTCTTTGGTATGTGCCAAATTCAAGATCAAGCGGATCCTCCCTTCATGCTTGGCCACGGCTGGATATAAAATGGGGGTTGAATAAATACCTTCTTTGCAAAGATCATCCACCACCATCAATAATTTCATGGGACTGGGAATCATGATGGGAATAATCGGACTTTGACTTTGTCCCAGATTGAATTTTCTCTCCTTTAAGAGACGCCGCATGTACTGATTTTTTTCATGAAGTTCTTTGATCATCTCGGGATGACTCTCAATTTCATCCAGACACGCCAAAATAACCCCTGCGTCCTGCGGCGTCAAGCAGGCTTGAAACATATAGGTGGGGGTCCATCGCACCAACGAACAATATCTTTGATCGGATGCCAAAAAACCGCCGATGGAGGCCGTCGCTTTCGACAACGTCGACATGATGAAATCGACTTGGTCGGTCAGACCCTGCTCGTAACAATAGCCTTGGCCTTTGTCTCCGTAAAAACCAAAAGTGTGGGCCTCATCCACATACAAATAAAACCGGTGGGCCTTCTTCAGAGCCACGATTTCTTTCAACGGAGAGACATCTCCACTCATCGAGTAGGCTGACTCGACGATGACGAAAACGTTTTCGAAAGCTTTTCCGTATTTCTTCAACTTTTTTTCTAAATCGGACACATCATTGTGCCTGAAAACGATTTTTTTGGCACTCGTCAATCGACTGCCGTTGATGATGGATGAATGACACTCACCATCCAAAAGAATCAGGTCTCGCTCTCCCACCAGGCCGTTGATGGCGCCGATATTGGCGGTGAACCCTGTCGGGTACAAAACCGCCTGCTCCTTTCCGACCATTTTGGCGACGCGCGTTTCGATCTCCTTGTGCAAAGCGTTCATGCCACAGGATACCGCCGATGTCCCGCACCCGGTCCCGAATTGCCGCATGGCCTGATGAGCCTTCTCGATGACGGTTTCATTTCTGTTCAAGCTCAAATAATGATTGACCGTCCACATGATACATTCCTTACTGCTTCTCGGGACAGGGGTGACCACCGTCGCGGTCGTGGCGGCTCCCTTTTCGAGATATCGATCATAGGCGTTGCCGATTCCTTTCTGGATGTCTTTATCCAAAAAAGACTGAATAATGGTCGCCCTCTCCTCGATATCGGAAATATCCTCAGCCTTTAAGTATGCCAAAACCTCCGTCATCGAAATAAATTTATCGATCATCGTGATATTACCTCCTTGTAATATGAACTCTACTGGAAGACACCGCTTTTCTTTTCAAGCCACAAATCATTCGTTTTCCCCGTCATCCCAACCCCTTAGATGAGTTTCTTCCTTCCTCCTCCCCCGCACATTGTCCATTACATCGGATGTCTTGACGCGAAACTTTATAGACAAGATGTTTTCCCGAAAGTTTTCTTAGAAAGTCGAAATGTCTTGTGTCCGAAGCGATACCCCGAGAGCGACCTTTTTCCTTCCCTCACATCATGACGACAAGGACGCCTTGATCGCGCCCAGGATCTCCCTGGCCTTCTGTGTCAGGGACGATGCAATGTCCACCCTGACATAAAGATCTCCGCTTACGCCCCCCGCACGGCCCGGCTCCCCCATTCCCTTCAGGCGCAGAATTCTTCCCGCCTGGGTTTTCGGCGGAATTGTCACCACAAATGTTCGACCGGTTTTTTTGCATGTATAAGGGATTTTCCCTCCCCGGCTTGCTTGATCGGCGGAAAGCGTCAGGGATCCATTGATGTCCCTCCCATGCTCGGGCCACTCGATCCCCCATTTTCTCTTCAGCGTAAAACGAACGATTCTCTCTAGATATCCCGCGGATGCCGTCTTTCCCGACCCCGCTTGACCGCCGATGATAGCACCGACGAAAAACCGACCGAAAACCCCTTGTTTCCGAAACTCAAAGGTCTGGAATCCCGCGCCGTACGCCTCTCGAAAAACATCTTCGAAACCGCGAAAGCCGAAGGCGCGACTGAGTTCCTCAAAAACCTGCCGGATATCGGAGTCTTTGAAAATATCTTGTTCGGTGTGGGTCTGTCTGAAACGGCCATAGGCCGACGCGCCGTACGTTGTTTTTAACAAATCGTATTCTTTTCTCTTTTGGGGATCGGAAATAACGGCATAGGCTTCGTTGATCTCCTTCATCCGCTCGGCCGCATCCGGATGGTTTCTGTTGCGGTCGGGATGATAAAGCAAGGCAAGCTTTCGATAAGCGTCTCTTACCTGTTTTGAGTCCGCGTCATTTCTGATCCCGAGAATTTCGTAGTAATCTTTTTGTCCCATCCGCCAAATCCATCAAAAAACGCTTGACGAAGCCTCCACAACCTGATCAATGGCCATATCGATATCGATTCTCATAAATCCCGCAATCTTACGCTCGACGTCCAACACCTGCAGATTGTTTGCTCGGATCCGCCGGCATGTTTCTTCATTCACCCCGTATCGCGTGATCAGATCGCGCATCCTCTCTTCGACCGTCACAATGGTCTCGTGCATGACCCTTTTGTCGGCGTAATAAACGATTTCTTTCTCTTGAAGCTCTCCGTCGAGATCCAAATGGTCCATCCAAACGTGCTGCTCCACGATTTGCGCGACCGCCGGAAAACCTAACTCTCTCAAAAGCGCCCCGCCGGTCGCGTCGTGCCTCTCTTTGGTGCTGAGCGACCTGGTTTTGGTAATGTCGTGCAGGAGCGCGCCGGCCATCACCATCTCCCGATTGATGGCCGCTCCTTCTTTGAGATGATCCGTGATGGCCAAGGCGACTCTCATCACTTGATAGGAATGCCGCATGATATTGTGCAGCATGGCGTATTTTTCCATCAACTGCCTGCATTCCGCCGGCGTTGGAACGCGATTGCAAGAAAGATCCCCCATGAAACGCTTCCCCAAACTTGATTCCTTTCAAATATTATTTCGAAGAAAGATCCCCTGTGATCGTCATTCGTCCCTCTTTTGAAAAAAGGATCGTGCGGCTTCCGAGAAAAGAGCCGACTTCCACATGCCCTTCGATTCGATAAGGGATATCCTTCCCCGCCATGATGCATATCAAAACCGAGCTTAAATCTGCCAGTTTGAGGATAACGGGGACTTGTACCGCCGTCACGGCCGACGAGGGAACCAAAAAGTCGTCTTCGAGTCGGCCGCCTCCCAGGACGTGACGATCCAGATAAACAGTGTATTGTAAAGCCTTGACCGACAAATCAAACCCATTTGGGTTATGCACATCGATATCGACCAAGAGTTTGAGTTCCGCGACGGATCGAGGTTTGAGGGTCATGCCGCGAAGCGTAAGAGACGGTTTCTGAAAG
>CAZPTW010000122.1:0-8090 GCA_964589235.1 uncultured Smithella sp.
AATGATTGGCTTCGGGCCGTTCGCGAAGCGACGGAAGCATTATTTTGAAGAAACAAGAAGTTCCCCACGAGTGGAATGCAGACTCGTTTGAAAAGAAGACTAGAAACGGGCCGTGATCGCCGCGCCGACTGAAAAGCCGTTGTACGTTCTTTCGTCCATGTATTCCGGAAAAAAACGTTTGTCGTCATGCATCGTGAATCCCCTCACAAACAGGCTGGTCTCCCAGTGTGCGCCGAAGGATCTCTTCACGCCCAACTCCAAGGCCGCTTTTTGCCGTTTTCCGACAAAATAATAATCCGTGGCCGGATAATCGTTTTCTTGAATATACAAACCGGAAATTTTCATCCAAATCGTCGTCGGTTCGTTCAGGTGGTGGCTCAGGACGAAATCACCGGCATACTCATTTCCGCGAAGGCTGTGATTCATGGGGGTCAGGTCGTAGGGCCATACGGGGAGCTCGCTTTTGCCCCGGTAGACATAGCGGAAGGTCAGAGAGGTTTCCCATGATTTCGGGGCGTAACAAATCCCGATGCCTGCCATATAGAAATCGCCTTCTCGGTAAATCGATCTTTCTTTCCATTGGTCTTTTCCGAATCGCGCGTATTGGGCGAAAAGACGACCACTCCAGAAAGACGTGAAATCATAGCGGGCTTCCGCGGTGGCCGTGAAAATATCGCCAGGATCGTAATTCCTGTGGTACGATGTAAAATCATATTTTCCGCGCCAGATGTAGCCGATCCCGAGGCCCGTGATCAAACGGCCCCAGTCTTTGGCGATCGACACGGTTGGATTTAGGTTAAATCCTTCTCCGTACTGGCTCAAAGGAACCAGATCCGGATCCATCAACAAAGACAGCTTCGAGTAGCTGAGATTGATTCGAGCGGTGGGAATGTTGAAATCCAGACCAAAAAGAACATCGAAGGGCAGTTTATTGATGAGAGCATAGGAAAGGTTGACTTTGGTGTCCATGACCTGGGAAAGGGTATTGAGCCCATCGACAACCGAATCATGGCCGGTGTAGGCGTATCCTCCCAAAATACTGAAAGTGAAGTCTTTATATTCCGATGAGATCTTAATGGGGACTAAAAGCTGATATCCCGTATTCGTTTCGGAATCCCTCCACCAGTGGTATTCAAATCCGGCTTGAGCTTGCGCGTTGATCGTATCCGCCCACAGCCACCCTGCGTCGAGCAGCCCTATTAGAATCATCCCCACCAGAAGAAAACGTTTGATCATTTCCAATCCCTCTTTCCGTTATTGGTGAAAAAATTATTCCTTGCGGACGTCCACGGGCGAACGTTCACGCTTTGCGGCTTCTTTCGGGGAGATCTCGTTGGTGAAAGACGTTTTGTCTTTCAGTGATCGTAGAAACTCGGCCGATTTCTTCCGCCCGGGAATCAATCCCTTGATGTGTAATTCTTTGAGGGCCTCTGAGGCGATGCAGACATCTGCGTCCGCCTTCAACGCTTTGTCGTAATATTCGGCCGCCAGGGCATAGTTTCCCCGGTCGCTTTCCTCCACGCCTTTAAACAGGGCCATCAAGGCCTGCAGATTTGATGAGCAAGGGGTTCTGAGTTTTTTCCACTCTCCGGCGGTCGGTTCGATTTTCATCCATTGAATCAATTCGGTGAGGATGGCCTTTTCGATAACGATCAAATCCTCGGGATTCCCTTCGGCATGAGGCCGCCCGAGAATGTTTTGAGTCGATACATCCGTAATGTCCGATTGAATGCCCAGGGTCTCGAGTTTGGTTTTCAGGATGTCTCCGCCGACAAGCCATCGGGCTTGCAGGAGCTTTCCCACGCGGGGGGCCGTGTCGGGTTCCACCAGTCCCGAAGTTCCCATCCCCAGTTCTTCCATAAGGGCCTGTAGTTGGGCCCGTTCGACCACCTGAAGATGCTCGATTTTAGAAAGGTCCGTGATCAGCATCAGGGCGATCCCTTTCTGAAGCGGATCCCATTCGGAACGTCCGGTTTGATTTCGAAAATAAAGGACGGCAACCGTATTCTGCGACGCTGGAGGTTTCAGGCCTTTTTCGCGTTGAAGCAAAGTTCGCGCTTGGCTTCTTTCTTCCTTGGTTACAACCTGCCCTGCGTCGGCCGACGCGATAAGAAAGGGGAAAATAAAAATCAGCAAGGCAATCGTCTTATAAGATAAATGTTGACGGATCATTCTTATCCTCTCTTTTGGGTTCAATGGCCGGTTTTTTTTCAATCGTGATGTAATGAACCATGAATAGGTCCAATACTCCTTTTTTGTCAATATTTATTTATGGTCACTTTCCGACGACCCTTGAGGGTTTTTTTAAATTGGAAGGCCTTGATATTTAAAAAAATGCTGGAATCATTGCATTTTCTGCGTTTTATTTTTTTTGGCCGTGATCATTTCCCAGACCAAAAGGACAGCCCCTACGGTGATGGCGGAATCCGCCACGTTGAAGGCGGGCCAGTGGGCGGCGCCGAGGTGGACGTCCAGAAAATCCACCACCGCGCCGAAGCGCAGACGATCGATGAGATTGCCCAAAGCGCCGCCGAAGATGAGCGTCAGACAAACGGCGAGCAAGGCATTGCGGGGATGGCTTTTGATCAGGTAATAGATGATCAATCCCGCGGTCAGGACCGTAATGCCCGTAAAAAAAACAAAACGGAACGTTTCGGATGCATCGGCCAGGAATCCAAAGGCCGCGCCGGGGTTCATCACATAGACCAGGTTCAATAACCCGGGGATGATCGAATAGACTTCGTGGAGCGTGAAACGCGACGTCACGGCCGATTTTGTGATTTGATCCAGCGCAATAATCGCCGCCGCGCCCAGAATAAAGATCAAAAGATTTCTTTTCAAAGATTGCTCCTCTTGTTCTCTATAATCTATGGTCTGTGATTAAAGATTCGGAAGACAGCGTCCACAGACGGTCGGATGCTCGGCGTTTGTGCCGACTGATTCTTCGTAAATCCAGCATCGCTCGCATTTGGCGCCGCGTGCCTTTTCCACGCCGATGGTTAATCCTTTGATTTCATCGCTCTTGTATGGTTTGTCGATATCTTTTTCATCGACGATGGCCAGTTGCGACACGATCAAAAGCGCGCGCAAGTCTTCCAGATGGTCGGCCAGAAGCGTTTGCAGCTTTTCCGGCGCGGCGATCAGGATCCGCGCGTCGAGTGAGTGACCGATAATTTTTTCTTTTCGGGCCTGTTCCACGGCTTTGGCGATTTCCGCCTTTATGTCGATCATGATCTTCCATCGTTCGGCCAGATCGGCATTGAAATATTTTTCTTCCAATTTTGGGAATGACGCCAGATGAACGCTTTCTTCTTTGCCGATCCATTCGGGCATGGCGCTCCATACTTCTTCGGAGGTGAAGGTCAAGATGGGGGCAAGAAGCTTTGTCATGGCGTTCAAAATGATGAACATGGCCGTCTGCCCGGAGCGACGGGCCGTCGACGAAGCCTTATTCGTGTAAAGCCGGTCTTTCAAGACATCCAGATACAATGCGCTGAGATCCACGGCGCAGTAATTATGCAGCGTGAAGAAAGCGATATGAAACTGATAACGATTGTAGGCTTCCGTAACGCGTTTGATGATCTCCTGCAATCGGTGGATCGCCCAGCGGTCCATCTCCATCATGGCGTCATACGGGGTGCTGTTTTCGTCCGGATTGAAATCATAGAGGTTCCCCAAAATGAAGCGACTGGTGTTGCGGATGCGGCGGTAGGCTTCTGTCAGGCGCTTAAGAATCTCTTCGGAAATGCGGATGTCGTCTGTGTAATCCTCCGCGGCCACCCATAAACGCAGGATTTCCGCTCCGTATTTGTTAATGGCCTCCTCGGCTTCGATGACGTTGCCTACAGACTTCGACATTTTCTTGCCTTCTCCATCCACCACAAACCCGTGTGTCAAAACGGTTTTGTAAGGCGCGCGTCCTCGGGTGCCGATCGATTCGAGTAAAGACGAATGGAACCAGCCGCGGTGTTGATCGGAGCCTTCCAGGTACATATCGCATGGAGATTGCAAATCGGGCCGTTTTTCTAGAACCGCCGCATGGCTGACACCTGAGTCAAACCATACATCCAGGATATTCAGCTCCTTGGTGAATTCCGTTGAGTGACAATGCGGGCAGGTTGTATGTTTCGGCATTAGATCTTTTGGGGGTTTTTCAAACCAGACATCCGCCCCGTTTTGTTCCACCAGTCCCACCAAGTGGTCTAGGATTTCTTTGGTCAACACCTCGTTTTTACATTGGGCGCAATAAAAAACAGTGATCGGAACCCCCCAGAGACGCTGGCGGGAAATGCACCAATCCGGACGGTTTTCCACCATGCCGTAAATGCGGTCTCGTCCCCAGGATGGAATCCATTGTACTTCGTTGTTGATGGCGGCAAGCGCCTTCTTGCGTAAATCGTTTTTCTCCATGGAGATGAACCACTGCTCGGTTGAACGGAAAATAATGGGTTTCTTGCATCGCCAGCAGTGGGGGTAGGAATGTTCAATCGGCACATGACCCAAAAGGGCGCCTTGCTCGTCTAGCTTCCGGATGACGTTGTCGTTGGCATCAAAGACAAATTGCCCGGCGAAGTGTTCCACATCCTCGGTGAACTTTCCGGCGTCATCGACCGGCGCGTAGTTATCCAGACCGTATTCCAGGCCAATTTCGTAGTCTTCCTGACCGTGTCCGGGCGCGATGTGCACCGCCCCGGTTCCCGCCTCCAATGTCACAAAAGGCGCCAAAATGACCACACTGTGTCTCTTGACCAGAGGATGCCAGCATTTTTGACCTTCCAGGACTTCACCCCTGAATTCGTCGAGAATATCGTAAGGTTTTCCTCGATGACCGAACGCATCCAGGCAATAGTCCAACATATCTTTGGCGACGATTAAGACGTCTTCATGGATTTTGACGGCGACATAGCTGAAATCATCTTTGACGGCGATGGCCAAGTTGGCCGGAATGGTCCATGGGGTGGTCGTCCAGATGACCATGCTGACTTTTTGGCCGGCGAGCTTGGGGCGAATTTGACTGACATCAGAGTCAAATACGAATTTGACGTAAATGGAGGGCGTTTGATGATCGGCATATTCCACTTCTGCTTCAGCCAGCGCTGTTTTACAGGAAGCGCACCAGTAGACCGGCTTCTTTCCTTTGTAAACACTGCCGTTTAAGTAGAGTTTTCCAAACTCGGCCACTGTGGCCGCCTCATAGGGATAAGCCATCGTCAGATAGGGATTCCCCCATTCACCGAATACCCCAAGCCGTTTGAATTGGGAACGTTGAATGTCCACGTACTTCTCAGCGTATGACCGGCAGGCGCGCCTTTTTTCGACTTGAGACATGGATTGTTTTTTCGTGCCGAGTTCTTTGTCGACTTGATGTTCTATCGGCAACCCATGGCAATCCCATCCCGGAACGTATACGCCGTCGAACCCGCTCATATTTTTGGATTTGATGACAATGTCCTTGATGATTTTGTTCAGCGCGGTGCCCAGATGGATATTGCCGTTGGCGTAAGGCGGGCCGTCATGGAGGATGTAGGGTTTCTTCCCTTTGGCCGTTTCTCGGATCTTTTGATAAATATTCATGTCTTCCCACTTTTTGAGCATTTCCGGCTCGCGTTGGGCCAGATTGGCTTTCATTGGAAAATCCGTTTGGGGAAGATTCAGGGTTTGTTTGTAGTCCATACTTCCATACTCCTCAAATCAAAAAATAGCGGTTGCGCCGCGATGAACCCATTGTCGCAAAGGTTTAAAAACGGCCATTCCCGCCGAAGCGGGAATCCAGTTCATTTTAGGCCGGTTCACTCAATGCTCGTCTTCGTTATCACATAACCCTGCGAGTTTCAATTGTAAATCTGTTTGTATGGCGATCAGGATTTTCTTGATCATTTCCTTTTTTTGGATCAAAATTCGAAAAGTTTTCATTCAAGGGTCGGCTGTGATCGGGAGGAAATCATGATGCGGGGGGAAATGAGAAAGATAGCGATTCAAAAGATGGCGCTTGAAAGATTTCATTGCAGCCAGGCGATCGTTTGGGCCGGGCGGGAGACATGGGGAGAAATTCATGACGATGTGATCCGCGCCATGGGAGCATTTGGTGGGGGGTTGGCTGGAAACGGGGAAGTCTGTGGGGCCTTGGTCGGTGGTTTGGCTCTTCTTGGGTTGAAATACAGTCGGGCAAAAAACGAGGAAAAAGAAAATCCCAGGATGTGGCAGGCGGCTTACGAATTGGTGTCTCGGTTCCGGGATGAGATTGTCAAACGAGAGGGCAGCATTCTTTGCCGGGATATCAGTCAGGTCAACTGGAAAGATCGGGATCAAGTAAAGGCTTTTTACAGCGGGAATCAGGTCAAGGAGTGCATCAAAATCGTAGGGAAAACGGCGGATTTGATTTGCGAAATTCTGGAGCGGACCTAACCTTTGACAAAGACGCCCGGCGCTTTTATCTTAAGAGCGAGTCAATGGAATTTTTTTGTCGCGGATGGAATTTTTGAAGGTTGTGCCCTCAAAAAGGAAAGAAAAGGTGACAAAATGAGACAGGAGATCAGCCTGGCGGAAACGCGCGTGAATAACAGATGGGGGAGACCCCAGGTTGTTCGACCCGGTGATCAGGTCAGGTTGGCCCCCTTGCATGTCAAAAAATCCACCACGGGGACCGGCGATGAGAAAGATTTTGTCGCCTTTCTGATGCAAGGTCTTGATCCAGACAAGCTCTACACCGTTTTAAGGATAGGTCAGTTTCCGGATGACGAAACAGTGATCTTGTATCTGGACATCGGGCAGGGCCGCCAAGAAGCTTATTATGCCGAGTATTTTCAAGCCGTTGATCAAAGAAAAATCAAGGCGGTTGAATTTCCTTTCAGAAATCAGAAAAAGGTTGTCGAGCATCTCAAATCCATCACGCAGAAATCCAGCCGAGTCATTTGCCGAAAGGACAAACAGGACGTGAGGATTTCCGAGGAGGTTCAGTCGGAAAACAAGTGGATTATTTTACCGGCGACCGAAGGTGTCTGCCAAGTGACGATGGAGGGAGAACCCCGAGATATCAAACTCAATCCCGAAAAAGTGATTGTCATCCCCGTGCCTGCAGGCAAGAAACATTCGGTGCGGCCGATTTCGGGATTCTCTTCCTACATGGTTTTATGTGAAAACGGGCATTGAGATGGGTCGTCACCATGATGGGCCGATCTAAAGCCGAGAGATGAAGCCAAAACCATAAAACAAGGACGGGAAGAAAGACTCAACAAACGCTTTTTTGATCGAAAAGAAAAACATTATCAGGCCGTCCGGTTGAAGGTCTTTGTTTTCGACCGCTTTACACGCCTACCAGCTTCCCGATGCGCCGCCTCCGCCCGAGGCCCCGCCCCCGCCGGAAAAACTCGAGTGAGAACTCCCTGAACTCCAGGAACCGCCTGATCCGCTTGACGAAAATGTGATACCCCCGATGCGCGCATGACCTTTGATTTTCATGGACTCCGCCGCTTTCCTGTACCAGCTGGTTTTTGAAAAAAAAATCTTCATCACGGGATACAAAACAACATAAGTGATGAAGATATACAGGGTGGCGGTTGTGCCGACCACCAGAATGGGAAAGACGGCCCAGAAGGGAATGAGGAAGAAATAAAGAAACCACCCCATGCCCGGCGTCAGGATGCCGATGACGGTAAACAAACCGATGATGCCGAAAATAAAAGCGCCGATCAGGATACGTTCCGGTAGGGCCATGTTGGGTTTCTCCAAATTTGAGAAAGACGATCTCCTGGAAACCGTCTGTGAAGGGATATCCAAACCTTCAGGCGCTGTACCGCCTTCCAGAACGTGGATAATGGCGTTGACCCCTTCGTCGATGCCCTTGTTGAAATCATTGTTTTTGAAGTTTGGCGCCATGACATTGCGGATGATATTGCCGGCGATGCCGTCCGTGATCGTGCCTTCGAGTCCGTAACCGACCTCGATACGCATCCGCCGGTCTTTGGGCGCCACGACGACGAGAATGCCGTTGTCCTTTCCCTTTTGTCCCAGTTTCCATGCCTTGAACACAGATTCGGCATATTCTTCAATGCCTACGCCTTCAAGGGTCGGCACGGTCAGAACGACGATTT
>CAZPTW010000123.1:0-8080 GCA_964589235.1 uncultured Smithella sp.
TTGGTTTGCGTTTTCAGCCGGGCAATTTCCGTCTTGGCCGTCCGAAAAGGGCAATCGAGCGGCTGCATGAAAATGCGCCCGGCCAGATTCAAGACGCCGACATGATGACCCGCCGACGTCGGGATCAACACAGAGCCCGCTCCCGGCACCATGGACGGATAATTGGCGGGCCGAATCAGGGTCTCATAATCGCCCATGAAATCCAGAGCCTCCTTTTTGTCCCAGACATGGTTGCCGGACGTCAAGACATCGATCTGATTCTCGAAAAGTTCTTCGACAATCTCCCGGGTGATGCCGAACCCGGCGGCGGCGTTTTCGCAATTGGCGATGACCAAGTCGACCTTATGTGAACCGATGAGCCCCGGCAACAGTTCTCGGATAGCCCTGCGGCCGGGTTTGCCGACAATATCGCCTATAAAAAGTATTTTCATAAAGCCACGGGCTCTCTTTCCACATCATTTGGCGTAATTGGAGACACGGGTTTCGCGAATGACCGTCACCTTGATTTGCCCCGGATAGGTCAGCTCGTTTTCAATTTTCTTGCAGATGTCGTTGCAAAGCATCACGGCGTCATTGTCTGAGATTTTTTCATTTTCGACCATGATACGAATCTCGCGACCGGCCTGGATGGCAAAACACTTATCCACGCCGCTGAATGAATGGGCGATCTTTTCCAACTCCTCCAAGCGCTGGACGTAGGTCTCCAACATCTCGCGGCGCGCTCCGGGACGAGCGGCCGAAAGGGAATCCGCCGCCTGGACCAAAACCCCTAGAATCGTGTTGTTGCGCCCATCGTCATGGTGCGTGGCGATTGCCTGCACAATCCGAGGACTTTCTCCGAAGCGTTTGGCAAAATCCGCTCCGATGGCCGCGTGCGTGCCTTCAATCTTGTGGTCAACCGCCTTGCCGATGTCATGCAACAGCCCCGCCCGTTTGGCTTCCTTGATATTCAGCTTTAATTCCGCCGCCATCAATCCCGTCAGATAGGCCACATCGATGGAATGCTGCAAGACATTTTGAGAATAGCTGGTCCGGTATTTGAGCGACCCCAAAAGCGTAATAATTTCGGGATGGACATCATGCACTCCACAGTCAAACGACGCCTTTTCTCCGGTTTCTCGGATGATTTGCTCGACTTCTTTTTCCACTTTCTTGACAATATCTTCGATCCGTCCCGGATGAATGCGGCCGTCTTGAATCAGCCGCTCGAGCGACAAACGGGCAACTTCCCGGCGAACCGGATCAAAACTGGACAACACAACGGCTTCCGGGGTATCATCGACGATAAGGTCGATACCGGTTGCCGCTTCAATGGCGCGAATGTTTCGGCCTTCGCGGCCGATAATCCGGCCTTTCATTTCCTCACTGGGCAGGTTGACGACGGAGACGGTATTTTCCGCCACATAATCACCGGCATACCGCTGGATGGCATAGGCGATAATCTCCTTGGCCTTGCGGTCTGCGGTCAGCTTGGCTTCTTCCTCGATTTTACGAACCAGCGCCGCCGCGTCTCGTTTGGCTTCCGATTCCATCGACGCCAACAGAATATTTTTGGCTTCATCCGTCGTAATGCCTGCGATCTTTTCCAATTTTTCTTTTTGTTCCGCAACCAGCGCATCTATTCGCCGATGCTTTTCCTCTAAAGCGTGTTCTTTCTGGCTTAACGTTTTTTCACGCCCTTCGAGACTCGATTCTTTTTGAGACAAGGCATCCATGCGCTTTTCCAGGTTTTCTTCCTTGACCCGAATCCTCCGTTCCAACCCCTCCAGTTCACTTTTGACGGCCTTTGTTTCTTGATCAAAATCCGCCTTCATTTTCAGCAGATTTTCCTTGGCCTGCAAAATAGCCTCCTTTTTTAACGTTTCCGCTTCTTTTTTTGACTCTTCCACGATCCGGGCAGCCAGACTCTCCGAAGCCTTGATCTTTTTTGTCGTAAAAATCTGTTTCAAGATGTATCCGACAATGGCTCCCACCAAAACCGCCACTAATATCAACAGGACTAACACACCTCCACTAAACATGTTTCCAACCTCCTCGTTATCCGGTTGGCCAGTCGACCCAAACGACGCTTCACCTGGTTCGTCCGCCTCAACAGGATTATATTAAAACCTTCCGGTAATCCCGCCGCACCTATGGAGTACCGAAGGATTCATGACGTAAACGGATGGTCATCCACAGCATTTCTGGAAAGGGGGGAAGATGAAAGCAAAAGGGCAAAATGAACCCCCGCCTATGCCGTGTTAATCACCCTTTTGAACCTTGTCAAAAAGTGGGCGCCCGGTGTTGTCTGCTTTAGGCTTTCCCCCAAGTGGGCCGAAGGCCCAGGCGGACCTGCTCACCACAAACAAGTTTAGGCCCCAGGTTCAAAGTGTTGGCTCAAAAACAAATGACAATCACGTACATCGCAGGGGTAACAATACTTTTCATTTAACTTGCGTTTTCAATCAATTGAATTAATTTCTCGGACCGGCTTTCCAACTGTCTGCACAGGTCCTCGTTAATTTCCTTTAACCTCAAAAATTCTTCCGAAATGTTCAAAGCCGCCAGGATCGCGACGTCCAATGCTCGAAGTCCTTCCGAAGATTGCATGATATCTTTGGTTCTTTCGTTGACAAATCGGACAATGGCCGCCACTTGTTCCTCATCCGCATCACTCACCACCGCGAGTTTCTGACCTAGAATTTCGATTTCGTAACGCTTTTTCAAGACCGACGCCCTGGAAGCTTATTTTGCCACCTCTATATCTGCAAGTAAATCAAGCAGTGAATCCACCCTCGCGCGTACACTGTTCCTTTCCTCGTCTAATATCCTGAGTTTGCTTTTGTACTCCTCTATCTCCGTTTCTTTGTTTTTTAACGCGTCCTCCAATACTGAAATCTGTTTCTTCAAAAAAACCTGCTCATTCACTATATATTTAATCTTTTCTTCGAGCTCCGCAAATTTGCTGATTTCCACTTTAATACCCTTCTCTTTCGAATAAGATGCCGATAAACCCTGTTGACAACTTTGCTTTTATTTATGCCAATTCGCAGGGGACATGTCAAGTCATTATTTGGGCGGGTTACCCCTCAACCGACTCAAAATATTTATCAATTTCCGAAAAAATAACGCGGTGATCCTTGATCTTGCCGACCATATCGCGAAATCGACTGGAACCGGTCAATCCTTTTGTGTACCAAAGCAGATGCTTGCGGAATGTCCGGTTGGCCAGACGTTCTCCGCCATATCGCACTTCCAAGTCCCAATGCTTTTTAATGACCTCATACCGCATCGCCGGCGTGGGCGAATACGTGCCGTCCGCACCGGTCATTTTTTGTCTGATTCCGGTGAAAATCCATGGATTTCCCAATGCGCCGCGGCCGATCATCACGGCATCGCAGTCGGTTTGCGTGATCATCGCAATGGCATCGGACGGCGTCCAAATATCGCCGTTGCCGATGACGGGAACTCCAATGGCCTGTTTGACGGCGGCGATCACCTTCCAATCAGCCGAACCGGAGAACCCCTGATCGGCCGTCCGTCCATGAACGATCACGGCGACGGCCCCTGACTTTTCCGCGATTTTGGCGATTTGTACCGCGTTGAGCGATGAACGGCTCCAACCCGCGCGGATTTTTACAGTGACAGGCGCAACCGACGCTTTCACGACGGCTTCAATGATCCTTCCGGCCAGAATCGGTTCTCGCATCAAGGCCGCCCCCGAACCGCTTTTGATCACTTTCCGAACAGGACATCCCATATTGATATCAATACAATCGGGTTCATGATCGGAAAGCAGACGCGCCGCTTCGGCCATGACGGCCGGGTCCGACCCGAAAATCTGAAAGCCGAGGGGTTTGTCTTCCGGACAAGATTGCAGATACGCGATCGTTTTTTTTGAGTCGCGAACAAGACCGTTGGCACTGATCATTTCCGTGAAACACAAGTCACAGCCGAAATGTCTCGCCATGAGCCGAAACGGCAGATTGGTGATGCCGGCAAGGGGCGCGAGCCAGACTTTTGCTGAAAGGGGAGAGAAAAGACCGGACACAAAATCAACTCCGGTTGACCGTGGACGCTCTCAAAATTTCGGCCGCCCGTTGAAGTTCCTCAAGGGTGTTGATTCCCATGACTTCCGCATCATCCCGCGTCAAATACGCCTGAACTTTAAGGCCTTGGCGGCAGGCAATTTCCACGATGTCGGTCAAATAATACTCTTTTTGCTGATTGTCGTTTCGAATCTGGGCCAAAGCCTCAAATAAAAATTGCGTGTCGACACAGTAAATGCCTGTATTAATCTCCGGGATTTTACGTTCTTCTTCCGTGGCGTCGCGATGTTCCACGATCTTCAGCACCTCGCCCCGCTCGTTTTTGATAATGCGGCCGTATGCGTGCGGCCTCGGCGGTTCAGTGGTCAAGACCGTCAGCACGGCTTTCGCGTCGACATGGCGCTCGACAAGCGATAGAATCGTCTCCGGCTTGAGCAACGGCACATCTCCGCACAGAATCACCGTCAATCCCTTGTAACCTTTGAGCACCTCTTTGGCTTGCATCACGGCATGGCCTGTCCCCAGTTGGGGGTCTTGTATGACGAAGGTTAAATCCTTGTCGGGAAACGATTCCTTCACTTGATTTGCCTGATGGCCGACAATCACGACGATTTTTTCCGCTTGAGCGGCGCGCGCCGCACTCAGAGAGTAATGCAGAAGCGGCCTTCCCTCCAGAACATGGAGCACCTTGGCCAAATCCGATTTCATGCGGGTTCCCTTCCCCGCCGCTAAAATGAGGGCGCAAAAATGCTGATTTTTCATAAAATTTTTTTCACCTGTCCGATGGATGGGAAACGCACCGTTTCGGACCTATAAACGAAAGAACCGCCAAACCCGTTCGGCGGATTTCACTTCCGGCACGCCCCTTCCCGACATTCGCTTCACCTTTGTAAACCATCGCCGAGAAAGGCTTTTCAATCTTTGATCAAGCCGATCGCCGGTTGTCTCATAATGGCTTATCGGCCGTTTTGTCAATGGAATTCGTCAGGCATCGGCCAAATAGAATTCGATTGACATCAAAAAACATCCTTCTTATACTCCCGTTCCGCTTGGACGAATCCTCAAATGATTCGACGATCATCCCTCATCCGGTTCATGGGACCGGGAGGCACGCAATAGGGCCATGCCATGAAAAACAAAATTTTAGCAAGCTTTTTGATCATGCTGCTGTTTTGCACAGCCGGTTACGCGTCGGTCTTGGATGTCCTCAAAGACACGCTCGACCGAACCGGACCGGTTCAGTCCGGCGACAGCAGTAAAATCGAGCTGGGTCTAAAGGAGGCGCTCAACGTCGGCGTTAAAAATTCCATCAAATCTCTGGGGAGGAACAACGGCTATTTCGCCAATGCGGCCGTCAAGATTCCACTGCCCGAAGCAGTCCGGCAGGTGGAATCCATTTTACGCGGTTTTGGATTCGGCCCCGAACTCGATGAATTTACGCTCAGCATGAACCGGGCCGCGGAAAAGGCCGCACCGCTTGCCGCCGATATTTTCGCCAACGCCATTGCCGACATGTCTTTTGACGATGCCCACAAAATTTTGCGTGGCGGCGACACCGCCGCCACGGATTACCTCCGAGGGAAAACCTACGACAAACTTCTAACCCTTTTCGAGCCGGCTGTCCGCAAAACCATGAAAGATTATAAGGTAACAAAACAGTATGAGGACATCATCGGAAAAGCACAAAAACTACCGATGGTCGGCTTGGTGGTCGATCTGGACGTGAACCGTTATGTGTCTTCCAAGGCGCTCGACGGTTTGTTTTACGTCATCGCCCGGGAAGAAACCAGTATCCGCACCAACCCCAAAGCCAGAGTGACTTCACTTCTGAAGGACGTCTTTCAATAACCCATCTCAAGGAGACTTCACCATGCCCCATATCCTGCTTGTCGGAAACGGCGCAAGAGAACACGCCATCGCCGAAGCCATCGTCCGTTCCAAACAAAATCCACGGCTCTTTTCATTCATGAAGGCCAACAACCCCGGCATTGCCTCGCTTTCGGACAGATCTCGCCTCGGCGCTTACGCGGACCTGGCCGCGATCACCGGCTTTGCGAAAGAAAATCAAATCGATTTCGCGGTCATCGGCCCGGAAGACCCGCTCAATGGCGGCGTCGTGGACGCGCTGGCCCAAATCGGCATTCCATCCGTCGGCCCTCAAAAAAGTCTGGCGCGCCTGGAAACGTCCAAATCCTTTACCCGTAATCTTGTGAATCAATACGATATCCCCGGCAATCCGCATTATAGAGTCTTTACATCGATGGACGGTGTGGAAACCTTTTTGAAGGAACTCGACGGCATCGTCCTCAAACCGGATGGACTCACCGGCGGCAAAGGTGTGTTGGTCCAGGGCGACCATTTCAACACCCCAGAAGAAGCGCGGAAACTGTGTCAACAGATATTGAAGGAAAGCTCGTCCGTGATCGTCGAGGAAAAATTCGACGGCGAGGAGTTTTCCCTTCAGTGCCTGTGCGATGGAAAGACCGTTGTGGGAACCCCTCTGGTTCAAGATCACAAACGGCGTTTCGACGGAGATAAAGGACCCAACACGGGCGGTATGGGGTCCTACTCACTGCCCGATCATTCCTTGCCGTTCGTGAAGGTTTCCGATATCGAGGAAGGTCTTGACATCACGCGTCGGGTGGCGGCGGCTCTTCTGAAAGAAACCGGGAATCCTTACAAAGGGGTTATGTACGGCGGTTTTATCGCCACGAAAAACGGCGTGAAGCTTCTGGAATACAACGCGCGCTTCGGCGATCCGGAAGCCATGAATATTCTGCCGCTTTTGAAAACCGACTTTGTAGACGTCTGCCGGTCCATCATCGACGGCACGCTTGACCACCTGAAAATCGAGTTCGATCATAAAGCCACGGTCTGCAAATACGTTGTCCCCAAAGGCTACGGCCTTCCCGCCGATCACCCGGATGCGATATCCTCCAACGCGAAAATCGAAATCGGTGATGTCGGCAAGGCAAGGCTTTACTACTCCTCCGTGGATAAGAAGGAAGACGGATTGTACTTGAGTTCGTCGCGCGCCGTCGGTATCGTGGGAATCGCCGAGACGCTCGATGAGGCCCGCGCCATCGCCGACAAGGGCGTGACAGCCGTGAAAGGCCCTGTCGCCTACCGAGAAGACATCGGCACGGACGCGCTCATCCAGAAACGGATCGATCACATGAAAGCGATTCGAAAAATATAGACGCCTGATGAAGCGTCGCCGCTCATCTTGACGACGCTTCGGATGAAATCACTGGAACAGGTTTGAATGCTCACAGATACGTCCTGAATGCTCTTGAATGTCCGGCGAAATCGACATCCAGTTTCAGACGTCAACCAGGATTCCCATCAATCCGTTCGTCTTTTCGAACAGATTTCATCGTCGTTGCTTTCTTCCCGTATCATGAATGTCAACGCTGACTTTCAAACTCTCACAAACGCGTTCTTGTATATCCTCAGTAACAGGTTATTTTTTTGACAATTGACGAACAACAAGATATCTTATAGAAATTACAAACAACATACCAGGGGGGACAACATGCGGCATATTCGCACTCTAGCCATGTTCCTTGTTTTTTTCATCATGCTTTCAGCATCCACCTGCCTTGCAGTTACAGAACAGCGAATAGCATTGGTCATCGGTAACAGCGCTTACAGTTTTGGGCCTCTAAAGAACCCGGTTAACGATGCCACGGACATGGCGGCTACACTCAAGAAACTTGGCTTCAATGTTACCCTGAAGAAAAACGCAAAGCTTCACGAGATGGATGAAGCCATCGAGGCATTTGGAAACAAGCTAAAGAAAGGCGGCGTCGGTCTATTCTTTTATGCCGGTCATGGTGTGCAGGTCAATGGGGTCAACTACCTTATTCCGGTTGACGCCCGCATCAACAAGGAATCTGACGTAAAATACAAGGCTATGGATGTAAACAAAATACTTGACGAAATGGCCAATGCCAACAATGGTCTTAATATTGTTATCCTTGACGCCTGCAGGGATAATCCATTTACGCGCAGTTTCAGAAATGCTACAAGAGGATTGGCTATCGTCAGTA
>CAZPTW010000124.1:0-8069 GCA_964589235.1 uncultured Smithella sp.
CTTCCACAATTTCTGCAGTCCATCGGCGCATCCGCTGCCGCCTTGGGATTCATCGAAGGCGCAGCCGACGCCTTATCGAGCTTCGTAAAATTGGGCGCCGGTTTTCAAAGCGATAAAACAGGTCGCCGCAAAGGCTGGGCGGTTCTCGGCTACCTGTTGACGGCCTTGGCCAAGGCGCTTTTTGCCTTCGCGGTGGCCTGGCCGCTGATTCTCGTCGGACGGGTCATCGGCTGGTTAGGACGCGGCATTCGCGGCCCTTTACGCGATGCGATGCTTGCGGAATCCGTCGATTCTCAAGACCGCGGTAAAGCCTTTGGGTTCCACCGCGCTTCCGATACGCTCGGCGCGATATTGGGCCCCCTTGCGGCTTATGGTCTTTTAGCATGGCTTGGACGCCATCCGGACATGCTTTCCTTTTTCACAGATCTTTTCCCTTTTTTCTCCGATCTCCCAGGTACTTCTTTCCGTGTCATTTTTCTCCTGACACTCTTCCCTGGGCTTTTGTCTGTGTTGACGCTTGCGATCTTGGTGAGAGAAAAACATAGGACGGCCAATGGCGACTTGAGTTTCTGGGGCGCTCTGAAGTCCCTTCCCAAGAATTACCGATCTTTTCTGACGGCAGTGGGTTGTTTCGGTCTGGCGGATTTCGCGCCGACGCTGATGATCCTGCACGCATCCGTAACGCTTTCTCCCCTCATCGGTCCAATGGAGGCGGCGAAACTCGCGGCCCTGCTGTATATCCTCCGCAATGTGGCATATGCAGCGGCCTCTTTCCCCATCGGCGCGGCCAGTACTCATTTTTCGCGCGGCGGTTATCTCGCTTTCGGCTATGGCATCGCCGTCGTTACATTTCTGGGACTCGCTTTCTCGCGTCCATCCTTTGCCTGGTTCGCCGTCTGTTTTATCCTTTCGGGGGTATTTATCGCCTGGGAGGATACCATGGAAGCCGTGGCCGTTCGAGATTATGTCGGAGACGAGGTGGCTGGAAGCGCCTATGGCGTATTGGGCGTGGTCAACGGAATCGGTGACTTTTTTTCCAGCCTGATGGTCGGCTTCTTATGGACCGCCATGGGGGCATTCTGGGGATTTCTTTACGCCGCCGTTGTCGGTGGAATTGGAGCATGGATGATGTTTCGGATTTCTCGCACCCCATCTCGTGAGGCGAAAACACCATGATTTTTGTCGGCCGTAAACATGAAAAAGAAAAGATTCACAAAACGTTGCTTCATGGAAAAAGCGTGATTATCACGGGCAAGTTCGGGATAGGACGGACTTCCCTCGTTCAAGAAATCGCAAACGAAATGAGTCGACGAAGACGCTTTCTCTTCGTCGATTTCAGCCAAACCCCAGGGAAAATGAGCGAGTCGCTGATGAAAGAACTGGGGTTATCCCGACGTTTTCGAAAAACCGGAATGAAAATGGGCTATAAATCCATGCGCTATCGCGTTGCGACATCCTCGTGCCGCGCAACGGACAAACCTGTCATCGTTTTTGACAATATCGCCAGATTGACGCGCGCAAAAAACGTCTTTCTGCGTCGTCTCATCGAAGAACAGCACTTCCAGTTCATCGCAGTATGTGAAAACTTTCTTCCCGAAGATGATCTCATTGTCTTGAAGACACAACTTCTGCCGATGGAAATGGTGTCGATCAATTACCTGCCTCCGGAGGATGTCCGCCGATGGCTTTATCTTTACTCAGAAAAGCACAGGCTCGACTGGTCTGAGGCTTATATTCACGATTTAACCGAGCTGATCGGCGGTTATCCGCTTGGCATCTCCGAAATGCTCAGAAACCATGGCTCTGGAGGCAATTTGTGATGATCGATGACCATGCAGGATTTCACGATGTCAATATCGCCGCAACCATGAACGCAAACGTCTGTCCCGCCTGCGATTATCTCCAGGACGTTTATCTTTCATTTTTCGTCGATTGGCTTTCCGATCTGACCGAAAAGGAAGAGGCCAGAAAGGATAACGCCCTTTCGTACGGTCTATGTCCTTTTCATACTTGGCAGATGGAAACCATGGGATCGAGTCTGGGCATTTCCAAAGGCTTAAGCCCTCTTATGCGTCGCATCGCCGATGAACTGCAAGAAGTGGCTAAGACTCAGACGAAGGCGTCTTCCGTTTTGGGCGGTTTCATCAACGATTCCGAAAAATGCCGGATTTGCCGTTTTGTCCAGACAGAGACATCTATCTATCTTGTGAATCTGGAAAAATTTCTTTTGTTTCAAGACAATCGCCGCCTGTACGAAACATCCGGGGGATTGTGCCTGAGGCATCTTTATGACATGACCAAAATTGCCGATCCTCAAGAAATCCAATTTCTGTCGGCTTTCGCGGCAAAGCACTTTGCCGAAATAGCCGCCGACATGGATCATTACAGCGAAAAGCGTCGATCCTCACAAAAACATTTGCTGACCGATGCCGAAAAAAAAGCCTATTTGCGAGGACTGAGTTTCACGGTTGGCCACCGTTTGATCTCAGGCGTTCCACCGTCTTCGGTTTTACGTGCTCCTTTAGACTCCAGAAAGGGAAAATTTTTCTATGGCGGATCTGAGTGACAATCACAAACACGTTTTATTGATTCGATTTCGTCATGTCGACCATTTGCTGTCTGAATTCGAAAGCATTTTAGACGTCGTCATTCCTCGTTGCCCGCTTCAAGAATATCGAAACGATATCAGTGCGGAAAAGCGCAAAGAACTGCAGACAAGGTGCGACGCCGTGCGCGAGGCCATGCTGCGGATCTTGAAAGAACAGCGCATTGAGACCGGCGTGGCGAATCGAAGTGTTTTGAGACATTTGTTCACCAGTGTCGAGTTTGCCGACATGTCCATTGAAGAATTGCGGCCGAAGTACATGCAAGGTTTCGGCGCCTTATCCGACGAGGCGAAAAGAGATCTCAACGCGGCTGTCGATGAAATACAGGGTCTGCTCAAAATGATCCTGGCCACCTCACTGGAAAAGCAAGCATAATGTTCTTCATTAATGTGTTGACTTAAGATTCGTATTCTGTTAGTGGGCATGGGCTCTAAAAAGAAGATTTTTTTCGAGCAGGCGATGGGGTTCGCCTTTAAGTGCCTTGGTTGCTGATGACTCCTGCCTAATTTCACATTCAGGAGTGATCACATGGAAAACATCTTTCTTGTCGCAGCTTTTTGGTTTTTAGCCGCTGTCGTCTCCACGTCGTTATCCAGCAGATTAAAAATATCGATTGCGCTGATGGAAATCATTGTCGGCGCGGTGATCGGCTTTGTCGCTTTTCAGCTGGGGTATTTCGATCGGCTCTCCCTCCATGCCGACTGGCTGAAATTTTGTACCGGTCTCGGCGCCATGCTACTGACGTTTCTCGCGGGCGCGGAACTCAATCCCGATGTTATGCAGACCAAAATCAAAGAAGTATCCGTCATCGGTCTGATCGGTTTTGCGGCGCCTTTCGCCGGTTGCGCTTTGATCTCTTATTTCCTGATCGGATGGAGTTTGAAGGCCAGCCTGCTTTGCGGTATCGCGCTTTCCACAACGTCCATGGCGGTTGTCTACGCCGTCATGTTGGAATATGGATTCAATAAAACAGAATTCGGGAAGGGCATTCTTGGCGCCTGCTTTGTAAACGATCTGGGGACTGTCATCGCCTTGGGGCTGATCTTTGCACCTTTCACCTATAAAACGATCATCTTCATCGCCGTCACCGTCGTCGTACTCCTCACGCTTAGACCCGTGACGGATTACCTCATTCGGCGTTTTGCATACAAGACCGCCGCCATCCGAGCCAAGTGGATCATCTTCATCCTTCTGGCCATGGGGGTTCTGGCCGCCTGGTCAGGCAGCGAGCCTGTTTTGCCTGCTTATGTGTTGGGCATGGTATTGGCGCGGACGATGGAAAAGGACGGTCATTTCGTGCGTCGTTTGAGAACACTGACCGTCGGCTTTTTAACGCCCCTATATTTTCTTCGCGCAGGAGCGCTTGTTTCCATTCCAGCGCTGGTCTCCGGCGCCGTCGTTTTTCTCGTGCTTTTGGGGGGCAAAGTCATTTCTAAAATATTCGGTCTTTATCCGGCCATTCATCATTTCCGGGAAGACAACAAAGAGAAATGGTACTATACACTGCTGATGAGCACGGGACTCACTTTCGGGACGATATCGGCCCTTTACGGTTTAAGTAACAACATCATTTCTCAAGCTCAATATTCCCTGATCGTCGGCGCCGTCATCGCCAGCGCGGTCATCCCGACCTTGATCGCCAACAAGTTTTTCCTGCCTGGTCATCTGCTCGAAGCACCGCTCTTGGATGACCAAGCACCGGATGAAAAGGATATTCAGAACAAGCTTTAAGACCAGGAAATACGCGTTGACATGCAAAAAGCCTATCCTGTATGATACTTGGGACTTTTGATGGTTTCAATCGGTTGGATCCATCGAGGGAAATCTTTGGAACACGTTGAATGGAAAGATTTTGTATGCCCTTTATCACGGGAAACAAATTTTGCGTAAGTTCGATTTTGCTGGCTGTGATGTCATGGGCGGTTCTTGCCTGCGGAGGGGGCGGTGGAGAAGATCCGATCAAGCCGTCCGCCGATTCCTTTAAAATCATCGTTCTTTCGGATGTCCATGTACGCCTGCCCGGAAACCCGGACGATACCCAGTATGACAACGCGGGTAATCTTGCCCGCTTCACCGAGGCGATCAATCGCATCAAGAACAGTCATGCGGATGCTGATCTCGTGGTCGTCACCGGCGACCTGACGGGATGCCTTTTTTCAGACAATCCCGATGATTATGGCGTCGGACAGGACAATCCCGCGGAAAGGTTCAAGTCGATGATCGAGACCTTAGGCAAACCCTACTATGTCATCTTGGGCAATCACGATTATCTCAAAGGCTTCGATACGACACGCAAAGAGGGTATTCCCAGTGAGGAACCTACAGCCATGGAAGCCGTGTGGAAAAAAGTCCTCGGAATCGATCCTTATTACGCCTTTGTGCACAAAGGCGTACGCTTCATTATGCTCAATTCCACTCGCGGACCGAGCTACAATAATTTGTGCCCTACTGCCAAAATCGAGTCAGGCTGCAAGGGGTCGTTCGATAACGAGCAGATGGATTGGCTTCAAGGCGAGCTTGCCCATTCCGAACCCTGCCTGATCTTTCTTCATCATCCGGTCGTCACAGATCACATCGACACGAAATATCGGTCTGCCGGAGGCGCAGCCATGCAATTGAGATCCGATGATCGCTTCTATACCATCGCCCGTTCAAATAAAAACAAGATCAAAGGCATTTTTGTCGGGCACGGACATCGCATGGTCAAAGACACGCTCGAGACTGTCATCCCCGTTCATGAAACCGCATCCATCGGAGATAATAACGGCTCCTCAAGCAATATCCGCGTGGTTTGGATGGACCCTTATACAGGCGTGATGCTTACCGACTGAATTCTCCTCAAACAATCTTTCAGGGAGCTTTGGCGAACGGATTTTTGGTTTTTCAAAACGTCCCCTGTCAGAATATCATTCTCAAGTCAAATCGCGCAAAAATGGCCGAAGCAAGCGATGGAGGATCGAGAGGATCACAATGCTCAACACGACGACAATGAGCACGGGAAGCGTGATTCCCGTCATGGCAACCCCAAGCGCTGTTCCCGCGGCAGGGGGATGCTCCGTATCCGTCGCCACCATGATAAACATGCTGACCCCAACCGCCAGAGCGTAGACCAGCGCCGAAGAGAGAATGGACGGATGCGATACCAAAGAACAAAGAAAGCCGCACAACAACCCCACGATATGCCCCCCGATGACGTTTCTCGTCTTGGCCGTCAGACCCTCGGGCATCGCGAAAACGATGAAAGTCGTCGCCCCTATGGACGCGACGATGACGGCATGCTGCATGCTCAGAAAATAAATCACAATGAAAACCGAACCCGTCGCCAACAAACTTTGAATGGTGTAGTTTTTCCAGTATCGTCGAAATTTCCAACCGATTTGAAACGAGAAAATCTTCGATTTCAATCGCTGCCTCCCTTATTTTTTATGTCATCATTAAAAAAAATCCCTTCATCGACAAGTCCGAAATTCAAAAAATCCATTTGATATTGAATACCATTTCACGTAAGAAATATTCATGAAAAAAGAGAAGGAAATCTTCAATGCCTATCTATCGAAAATGAAGCTTCGCGGCACACCACAGCGCGAAGCGGTCCTGGACACTTTCCTGAAACAAGAGGAGCACATCACCGCCGAACAACTTTACGATATCGTTAAAAAAACCGATCCATCCATCGGACAGGCCACCGTCTACCGGGTTTTAAAAATTATTGTCGACGCGGGACTGGCACGGGAAGTGGATTTCGGCGACGGTACGATGCGGTATGAGCACAGCTACAATCATCCCCATCACGACCATTTGGTTTGCAAGCGGTGCGGCAAAACGGTGGAGGTGATGGAAGCCATCATCGAAGAACTGCAAAAACGCGTGGCGGAAAATTACGGTTTCGAACTCATCGATCATGAAATGTACCTCTACGGATTGTGCGAAAAATGCCGATCCAGAAATGGCTGAATGGTTCTTCCCACGTTTTTGACCACGATGATCTTATGGCTGTTTTCATCAAGTTCATAGAAAGCGATCCGGGTCCCAAGGCTTCACTTTTCCAAATCGGATTCGCCTATAAAAAACATTTTTCTCAGGAGTATCGACATGCCGATGAAACGCATTGAAAATTTTTTTGAAAAGCTCATGTTCAGAAGCCGGTGGATACTGGTGCCTTTCTATGTCGGTTTGATCGCCGCCAATGTTCTCTTGATTGTCAAGTTTTTCAAGGAATTCATTGGTTTGATTCCGTCTGTCCTGCAAGGCGACCAAGGCCAGGTCATAGCCGGCATCTTATCCCTCATCGACATTGTTCTGGTCGCCAATCTCGTGCTCATTATCATTTTCGCGGGTTATGAAAATTTCATTTCCAAAATGGAAATTGTCGACCCGACTGACCGCCCCAACTGGATGGGCAGGGTCGGTTTTTCCGATTTGAAAATGAAGGTGGTCGGCTCCATCGTCGCCATTTCAGCCATTGAACTTCTGCGCTCTTTCATGAATCTCGATCGGGCCTGCTCCAGTGAACAACTGGCCTGGAAGGTGGGCATTCACATCACGTTCGTCTTTTCAGGCATCGGCTTCGTTCTCATGGACCGTCTCAATACCGGCGTCAAAGGACGCTGACGACCATGCTTGAAGCCACCCGGCGTTTTTTTGACGCATGCTTTTTGATTATGAACAGCCCGTCACGGCAGAATGATCAGCGGCGTGCGCCCTTCATAGACCAGCTCATTGACCAGAAACTTCCTGAAGATCTGGTCGAAAAGCATCCGGGCGCCCCGCTGCACCACAACAAACTCATCCTCTTTGGCGGCGATCAGATTTTTCAGGCCGGTTAATTCATCATCTCCCTGGTACAGACGATATGCCGTATCCCGCTGGTCGGAATATAGCGCCGTGAGCTCTTTGAGATACTTCAATGTCGCATCCGGATCGTCGTCCGAGGTCAGAAACGAAAAGAACGTCACCTTCTTGATGTCCTTGCCGCTCCATTTGAGAAATTTATTGAATTCAAAAACATTCAAGGGATATTTTTTTTGAACGGCGACATGAATCGCCTCGGGCGATACGCAGGGGGCATTTTTCGGCATAGCCACAATCACGCTGTCGATGCCGTCGATGATTTTGACGGCGTCGCTGCCGATAAAAATTTTTTTAAGCAGACCTGTTTGTTTGACGCCCAAAAAGACCAGATGATGATAGTGCTTACGGAGCAATTCGTTCAACACTCCCACGAGCGGTTTTTCCGACACCAGATAATGAACAGACACATCCGGCGGCAAAGCGTTTCGGGCCAACGCTTTCATTTCTCTGACGGCGTCAGCGTGGGCCAAGTCGGTGATCTTCTTTTTACTGACAGCAGGCGTCATGGCTGGCAACAATACCGGCGTTTGGTGAACCAAAGCGATATCGGCGTGCAATCTCCGGCCCCAGTGGCCGGCAAATCGAAGCAGAGCCTCCGATTGGTCCGAGAAG
>CAZPTW010000125.1:0-8038 GCA_964589235.1 uncultured Smithella sp.
CAGGAATTTATCTTGATCGAATCGGCGGGAAGGGCGGCTGAAGTTTGATAGACTTTGTCGATTAAAAAATCGATTGATGAAAGAAACAAAGGCAAAAACTTCCGACATTCCGTGGCTCCCTTTCCACAATGAATTTGAGAAGTAACTTTCAGCAGATACCTAGATTTTGGTCATTAACTGACTCAAAGTCACTGTCATGAATAATCCAAACCAATTTTAAAGTCAAGGCAAATTAAAATAATTGGTTTTTATAAGCTGGATTAATTCGAATCACCTCATTCTGATGGTGGTAAAATTGATTCATCAATCCTTCTTGTTTATAAATTACAGCTAGCTGATAGTGGGCGGGCAAGTGATTCGGATTGATTTTTAAGGCTTCTTTAAAGCATTCAATGGCATCAATTTTTTTACCTAAAAACGTCAGAACCATCCCCATCTGAGTAAGAATATCTGCATCATTACTCCTGAGACGCAAAGCTTGTTTGAACTGATCGATCGAATCATGATATCGTCCATGCCTAGCCAATATTATTCCATACCGATAATATATATCTGGATTATCTTTGACATTATCAAGTACATTGGCATACACATCCAACGCCTCGCTCGTTTTCCCATTTTGCATCAATAGATTATAAAGATCATTATATGCTCTTAGCTGTTTAGGGTGAAGTTTTATTGCACGCCGCAACGCATCTATAGCTTTATCCTGCTCACCTCTAACATTGTATCCCCTAGCGGCACGGATAAGAGTATTGTAGTCATTTGGGTTTAGTAAAAGGGCTTTTTCGCAGTGAATCATTGCCTCGTCTATTCTATTCTGCACCAGTAACTCACCCGCGACATTGCTGTGAGCAAAAGCATTATTTTTTGTTACATCTAGAGCACGAGAAAACAGGGCCAATGTATCCTTCCAGTAATAAACCTGATGGCGTGCTGCAATCGTCATGAAAAGAACTGTCGTCAAAGCGGCCAGTCCAGAAATCAATTTAAATTTTCTTTCTTTTATGAAATCGCTAATACCCCAGACAAGAATGATAAAAAGACCTATTAAAGGTACATATGCATAACGATCAGCCATAGATTGACTGCCCACCTGCACGATTCCAATCACCGGAACCAATGTTCCCAGATACCAAAACCATCCTGTTGCTAAATAAGGAAATTTTCTAAAATTGATGACGACGACAACTGTAACCGTCAAAACCACAAGAAGACACAAAAAAATAACCCATATAGACATATTATGATTCAAAGGATAAAACACGGCTAAATCAAAAGGCCAAAACATTTTTTTTATATACAAGACGTAAGAAATGATAGAATTTCCAAATCTGTATAACAACGGGAAGGATTGGACATCTACTATTGCCTTGACGGCTTTTTGCGTATAAATAGTAAGAAAACATTCTACAGCAGCCAACACAAATAGAGGAATTTTTTCCAGCACAAGCCAAATAGCACCGATTTTTTGGGGAATTAGTTCACTCGGGTTCTCTTTTCTGTTTTTAGGTAGACTTTCTATGGTTGTACGTCTCAACGGCCAGTAATCAATTAAAAGCAATGTGAATGGTAAAGTCACCAGCATCGGTTTGGACATTAGCCCTAAGGTATAAGAAAACAGCATCGACAAATAACGTTTCCAATTCGGTTTTGTCACATATCGAATATAAAAGATCATGGTCAAGAACCAGAAAAACGTACTCAGCACATTCTTCCTTTCGGCAATCCATGCGACTGATTCCACATTGATCGGATGAATAGTGAACAAAACGGCCAAAAAAGCACTTCTCCATACCGCACCAGTCATTAATACAAACATCAAAAAAAGCAAAATGCCATTGGTTAGATGAATTATGACATTTGTCCAGTGATGCCCCCCAGCGTTGAATTTGAATAAATGCCAATCCATTGCATGGGATAGCATTGTCACAGGGTGCCATATTCCTTCCGATTGAAAATCTTTAAAAATATAAACTATATTTTTAATGTTTAACCCAGATTGAGTCTTGATGTTTTCAGTCACGTAGAGTTGATCATCATAGTTTATAAAACCGTAATCTTTAACAGGCCAATAAATGAGAAGGATCAACGCAACAATGCAGAGAATGATGATTATTTTTTGGTACTTCTTTAATAATTCAGTGCTGGATTTCATCAAAAAATCTCAAAAAATCTTACATTTTCATGTTTACTTAGCTCTTCTGAAATTGCAGTTTAAAATCGCTCGTTACTCAATTTATGATCTCTTCTCCCAAAATTCATAAACAAACGCATGACTCCAAAAATCACAAAAACTGCTCCAAGAAGAGACACAAGAAAAACATAAGCGAGTGATATGCCCCCACCCGATAATGGAATATTACGTTCAGGATTCGACTTGTCATATCTTATTTGCAGTACATCGTTGACTTTAAGGACATCCCACTGATCTTTAATTACATCTTGTTTAGATGTTATTTTTCTACCATCAAATGACGTAAAAGAATACTCAAGATAATATAAGCTGTTTCCGTCTGACGCTCTTTGAAAGTGTTTATGTGTGATATATCCCGTTGCAAGACCACCATATTTATGTATTCTTGAATACTCTAAAAACGCCTCCCAACCAATATAAATGAAAGAGACACCAATAAAAAACGATATTACACTGAATACAATACTTGGCATTGATTTCTTCATTGTGATTCACCGTCTCATAATAGTATTAATATTAAGCGGCCTATTTTGTTTCTTTATTATTGTAATAGGATCGAACCTGATCCGGTGTTTTTTGAATAAAACGCGATAACTGATAACGACAGCACAAAGTCATTGATGTCTCTTAACCAACTGACGGCCAATGTCATTTTTTTCAAATCATTTCATACTCTCTCATCGGGATTTAATTCCGGTGAGTAAGGAGGAATGAAGAAGAGCTGGAAACGATCCTTCACAGTTTCAATAAATCGAGTCACGGATTTTGCTTTATGAACCGGATGACTAGTCGCAATCAGAAAAATCGTCCTAACACTGCCATGGAGAAGCCGTTTGATGAAATCCATAAACTGAGTAGCTCCGACCCGCCCCTTCATCGTCATGAACCGATACTCTCCTTGAGCGCTTACGCCGAAATGATGTTCAAACCAAACCGTGCTTCAGTGCTGCTGACGACAGGCGTTTCCCTTTTTTTTGCGACCACGTGGTTCCTGTGTGATGATCCGAGCGAAGACCCACAATATCAACGCCTTCTTTTTATGCCAATTGTTTGATATACAGGCACTCTTCCTGCAACCATTTTCTGGACAGCCTCCGGCTTCTGCTGATCGGCGCGTCAAATCGGACACCGTGGTGTTAATCCGAATTGTCTCAGCAAATGACACACGGACGCTTTGCTCAATTGAATCCCAAATCGTTGATTAATAAGCTCTCCCACCATCTTTGCCGTCCAAAGCGCACAGTTAACTTCAATTGCAAAGGATTTAACCAATAATGGTCTTGTACATCCATCGCATCGCTTTGTCATCCAGTTTCGTTTTTTTTCCACCTCGCGTATTAGCATCCAAGCCATGCCTGCCGCCTTGACGATAGCGTGAAAACAACCTGTACATTGTGCCACGGTTAATCCCCAACGCTTTTACGACAATTTCAGGACTTTGCCCTTCCTGCAAGCTCCCCACACTGCGCTTTCGCAACTCCGTCAGCGTCTTATAATCAAAATTTCTCGCATCCATTTTTTCATGGATTCTTCTCTATCACATATGGACTTTTATGTTAATATAAGCATGAAATGTATAATATTTCATCGACCACTCTTACCGGCTACGATCATCCCCCACCAGATGAGCAAAAAAAAAGGGTGGCAATTCAAACCACCCTTTTTGATTTAGACAATCGTTTTATTACGGTGCTGCAGAAACAAATGTCGCCTGCCCGCCACTGATCTGCATTTGTGCATTGTTAGTTGTCAACCCCCAACCAGCTGCGCCAGTAATGGTTATTGTGTAATTATTCGTGTCATTAAATGCAACTGCACAGGTTGTATCATTGGTCGGCGAGTAACCGGCCGACTGCAACCCAAGACCAGCAGTAGCACTACAATCCATACCGCCAAGTGTTGGATTATCAGCAATTAACGCGGCCGATGCCGTATAGGCATTCTTTACATCGGTGTTCAAAGTGGAAACCCAACCTCTTCTTCTGTATTGAGTAAACTGCGGAATGGCGATGGCTGCCAAAATACCGATAATCGCGATAACGATCATCAACTCGATCAACGTAAAACCTTTCTGGCCTTCTTCTTTTCTGAATACTTTCAACATAATTCCTCCTTTTTTGAAAAACTTTTTAAATTGGGTTGTATTTTTTTGTTGAACGCTCGATCCTTACTTTCTCACACATCTATTTTGTTTTTTCTGATCCTCCCGTTTCTCGCTTTTTTTCGACATACTTTTTTAGCAATGCACGTGCCATATTGGATTAATTATTTTTATATTATTATTTTCAAATACTTACAAGAACACTGTGATGGCAATCACTTCAATTTCATCCAAAACCAGCTCTGGAGACAGGTTATTTTCACCAGTCAGTCGTCATTTTGAACTATTCCATGAAAATGTTTTGTCCTCCAAAAAAATTGTGATAATAAGGCAAAGCTTGTAACAATGGATTCCGTCTCATTTATTCGGCAATTTTGCCTTTTAACTTAAGAAAAGAATTCAAGCCGATCGGATTTCATCTTGATGAGCATAACGACTAAGGGCTAGTCATGTACGAAGTCTCCATTACCGAATCGTTCTCCTCGGCTCACAAACTTGCGGATATCGGAGGTAAGTGCGAGGAATTACACGGACATAACTTTAAAGTGGAAGTGACGTTGGGAGGGTCGACCTTGAATGCCAACGGCCTATTGATTGATTTCCGCCTGGTTAAAAAATATCTGAAGGAAATTCTCGGCCATATGGATCACCAACACTTGAATGAACTTCCTTTTTTTCGGGGGGTAAATCCATCATCCGAGAATCTCGCTCATTACATATATAACGCCATGGGACATTTCGTTGTCACGCATAATGTCAAAATTGTACGTATAAAAGTCTGGGAGTCGGAAAATTCGGCCGTCACTTATTCCGAAGGAAACTGACGGATCGCGACTCAAGGGGAAGGGAAAGAGATGTTTCAAGAGACGCGAAACCGGCTTTTTGAACCTGGCGTCTTGAACCTTTAATTTATGATGATTGATATCCAGAATCAGAAAGATTTCAGAAACATCGATATAAAAAAAGTCGGGGTCAAAAACATCAAATACCCCATTATCGTTTTGGACCGTGTCCGAGGCACGCAGCCGGTCAACGCCACCATCAATATGTACGTGAATCTGCCCCATCATTTCAAAGGAACGCACATGAGCCGGTTCATCGAAGTCCTCAACGACTTTCGCGGGCAAATCAACATCAAAACGTTTCAAACCATTCTGGAAAAAATGCGCCAAAAGTTGAAAGCACAGTCCGCTCATATGGAAATCGAATTCCCATATTTTCTTAAAAAAACGGCCCCTGTTTCCAAAGCCAAAAGTTTGATGGAGTACCATTGCATGTTTGCCGGAGAAAATAACGGAGAAACGACGGACTTTTGGGTGGGAGTGGTTGTGCCGGTGACAACGCTTTGCCCCTGTTCCAAAGAAATCAGCGCATTCGGCGCGCATAACCAGCGCAGCATGGTCACTGTGAAGGTTCGTTTCAAAAAATTTTTTTGGATTGAAGACTTGATAAAAATCGTTGAAGAATCCGCAAGCGGCGAGGTATATTCTTTGTTGAAGCGAGTGGATGAAAAATTCGTGACGGAAAAGGCCTATCAAAATCCTAAATTTGTGGAAGATCTTGTTCGCAGCGTGGCCGTGAAGTTAAACGCAGATGAAAACTTCACATGGTACAGCATCGAAGCAGAAAATTTCGAAAGCATTCACAACCACAGCGCCTATGCCTACGTCGAAAAAGGTTAACCCGATGGCATCAAATCAAACAAATGACTTCTTTAATTTATATTCTCATGGCTTTGTTCGCGTCGCGGTCGCCATCCCTTCCGTAAAAGTGTCCGATGTCGCCTTCAACACCGAAAAGACGATTGAATTGGCCGAACAAGCCGCCCGTCAAAAAGCGATTTTAGCCGTATTTCCTGAGCTTGGCCTTTCCGCCTATACCAACGAGGATTTATTCCATCAGGACGCCCTCCTTCAACACGTTGAAAAAGCCATAACCGATCTCAGAAAGGCATCCACCAAATGGAGCCTGGTTCTCTCCGTTGGCGCACCGCTCAGAATCGATTCCCGTTTATTCAATTGCGCCCTGATCATCTACCGAGGAAGAGTTCTAGGCGTCGCCGTTAAATCCTATTTGCCCAACTACCGTGAATATTATGAAGGACGCCAATTTTCACCGGCTCGCGAAGCTCTTTCTTCAACCATCACTTTGGACGACCAGAAAAATATACCCGTCGGGGCCAATTTAATTTTCAAAGCCGTCAACATCAAAAATCTAAATTTATTTTTTGAAATCTGCGAAGATCTCTGGGCACCGATTCCCCCCTCGAGCTTCGCGGCCATGGCTGGCGCAACCGTCATCGGCAATCTCTCTGCGTCCAACATCACGATCGGAAAATCGGAATACCGCCATCAACTGGCGGCCAACCAATCGGCACGGCTGATCTCCGCCTATCTCTATGCCGCAGCGGGTTTTGGCGAATCCACGACAGACCTGGCCTGGGATGGTCATGCCATGATTTATGAAAACGGCAATCTGCTTGCCGAATCCACCCGCTTTTCCATTCATCCCCAGATGATTTGCGCGGATATCGATCTCGATCGTTTATCTCAAGATCGAATGCGTTTGACAACTTTCGGCCAAAACGCGGCCGACCATCACGATCACCTGAAAACGTTTCGGATGATTGACTTTGAATTGGAAATTCCGAAAGGACGCATCTTGCCGACCCGTGAATTTCCACGTTTTCCCTATATTCCCTCCGATTCGGCCAAACGAAACGAACGCTGTTATGAAGCTTATAACATTCAAGTGCAGGGGCTTGCCAAAAGACTCTTTTCTTCGGGCATCCCCAATCTTGTGATCGGCATCTCGGGCGGTCTGGACTCGACGCACGCGTTGATCGTCGCCGCAAAGACCATGGATCTATTGGGTCGACCACGCTCCCACATCAAAGCCTACACCATGCCGGCTTTCGCCACCACGAGCAAAACATATCACAATGCCATGAATCTCATGCGCGCTTTGCGTGTGGAAGCCAATGAGATCGATATTAAACCGGCCTGTCTTCAGATGCTTTCAGACATCGGTCATCCCTTTGCCAAAGGCCAAAAAACATACGATATCACCTTTGAAAACGTTCAGGCGGGACAGCGATCCGCGCATCTTTTCCGTTTGGCGAACTTAAGAAACGCCTTGGTCGTTGGAACAGGCGATCTAAGCGAACTGGCGCTCGGCTGGAGCACTTATGGCATCGGTGATCACATGTCGCATTATAATGTCAACGCCAGTGTTCCAAAAACACTCATCCAGTACCTCATCCGATGGGTCGCTTACACGAAACAGTTTTCTCAGGAAGTTTCAGACCTTCTTTTGCAAATTCTGGATACAGAGATCTCGCCGGAATTGATTCCAGGAGAAGCAGGAGACCAACCTCTGCAGAAAACCGAATCGACCATCGGTCCCTATGAATTGCAGGATTTCCATAACTTCTACATCACCCGCTTCGGTTACAAACCGTCTAAAGTCGCCTTTATGGCCTGGCTCGCCTGGAGGGACAAGACAAAAGGTTTATGGCCGGACGTCCCTATGGAGAAGCGTCATTGTTACAGTCTCAAGGATATTAAGAAGTGGCTTTACATCTATCTGCAACGGTTCTTCAGAACATCTCAATATAAGCGTTCATGTGTCCCGAACAGCCCAAAGGTCGGCTCCGGCGGCTCGCTTTCGCCTCGAGGCGATTGGCGCGCGCCAAGCGACGGCGAACCTGCCGTGTGGATTGCCGACTGGAAAACCATTCC
>CAZPTW010000126.1:0-7945 GCA_964589235.1 uncultured Smithella sp.
TCTGTCATTTTGAGCAGTGGGTCATTGCTCTTATAGGATTCGATTCTCTCTTTCCGCTCTCTGTAATACCGATCCATGGGATGTTCTTGATTGAAATGGCCCATCATCTCTTCCTTTCACTGAACTATTATTCCGGTCTTCCCGGTGGGTCGACCTTTAAATCTTCCTCTGACGCCAAATCCATCCAAACCTTGAGGTCGTGATCCTCAGGGAAAAAAGTCCAATAGTGTCTCGCCGTTCCCCGTGTATCGGCCTTCCAAAGATTTGAACCGGCATATAGTCGTTTGATGGCGCTTATTGCCTTTTTCTTTTCAACTTCGTTCTTCGCATTTCGGTAGCTTTCAAATGCGCCGCCGTGTCGCCCGAGTGATTCAATGAAAACCTGACTTGCCGTTGCCGCGCTTCCTTGATATTTGCCTGTCCATCTTCTCGGTGTTTTTTGAATCGTCATCACTTGACCAAAAACGGTTTCCCAGCGATTGGCCATTAACGACAGTGAATACATTTCTTTTGCGGCTCTGCGCGCGTTTTCACCCAGCCTTTTGCGTAAATCGGGTTCATGATAAAGCGTTTCCAGAGCTTTCGAATATTCCGCTTCACTCGAGGCGACCAGTCCCGTGACGCCGTTTTTTACGATGGTTCGTTCGGCTGGGTTCGCCATGACGACGGGAGGGATCCCCGCCGCCATGGCCTCACCCAAGGATTGTTCACAGGTTCCATAATGATAGGGAGCCAAAGGGTAGCCGAATACATCAAACTCGGCCAGGTAGTCCGAGATGTTTTTCACTGGTCCGGCAAAATGAAATCGTTTCACTGATGAATAGGTTTGGGCTTCTTTTTCAATTCCTTTATGCCGCGGACCGCCGCAGACGATGAAGTGGACATCAGGAATATTGACATGGCTGCACATCTTTAAGAAATGGGGATGCATCTTTCCGTAATCCACCGTTCCAATGTAACCGACATTAAATCCGCAGTGAGGTTTGGGGCTGATCGAGGCGAGATGTTCCAGCCCCCCGGTGGACCAGATGACGGTTAGGTTCTTTTTACGATCATCGCTGAGGTTTCTGACTTCGGGGACGTTGAAGCTCAATGGGGATGTAAATACAAAGATATCCGGATAATGAAGCGCATCCCGGGTAAATACATAAGGGGCGTGAAGTCCCGAAATGTGACTCCAAAAGAGGATCCGCGCGGGGGGGAGACTTTCTCGAACGAGGAGGGCATATAAAAGAGGGTGATTCCACCAGTGAATCAGAATAATGTCCGCCCTGGAAATCGCCGAGAACAATCCAGAAGGATGATCCGCCATACGATCTACGAGACGAAATCCCGTCTTGTCGGAGGCCAGTTTCGCTTTTTCATTGGCGTATTCGAGACTCAGCACTTCATGTTCAAAAGATGAATGCTCACATGCCCATGCCAGGTAACTCAAAAGGACGCTTCCCACGCCTCCGCCTAAATGCGGCGTAATATGAATGACCTTCATGATGCGGATTCCCCTCTCTATGCAATCAACGTCACGGTTCCAGAATAAGATATGTCATTCAAATAGTCGAGCATTTGCTGTTTATTGAAAACGGATGCGAGTAAGACGGTATCGTTTGCAGTGACTTTTTTTAAGATTTCAGGCGGCATGATTTTGAGTCCATCGATGGTTTTACCCTGCTTATCCGGGTTTTTGTCCAACAACGCTTGAATGTTACAGCTGAGCAAATCCGTAAAGGTCGATAAAATGAAAAATTCTCTCCCTATCCCCCAAATATAAAGATGCGTGTTTGTATCTTTCAGGGATTGGATCATTCGACAACGCTCATCTAGATAACGGTTTTCAATTTTCAGGTGTTTGTCTATATGATTCCGCAACCTGCTTTGATGATGAATCGGTTTCTCTATGGATCTTTTTTTGTTTTCCTTTTTTTGAAACACCCTAAGTAAGGACGGATAGCGCAGGGTCGGATGGTTGTACGGCATTAGAATTTCTTTTTTTTTAATGAATTCAAAGCTTTCTGTTTCCAGTAGAATCTCCAAATAGCGCCGGCTGAAATGATTGATGTGTTCAATGGTCGCAAGCCAAAAAAAATCGAATACGCGTGCTTCGGAATATTTCAAGTCATTCGGCACTTCGATGAAGACGTAGCCATTTTTTTTCAAGCATTTCCAAGCAGATTGGATGACATGACGCGGATTCAACAAATGTTCCAGGATATGCAGATAGATGATGACGTCAACGGAATCCGGCTTGAACGGCAAATTCAACGCGGACCCCTCGAAGACGGGAAGGGCTTGCTGTTGGGCGAGCATGACCATTCTTGAATCCAGTTCCACGCCACAGGCGTGGGGATAGCCATGATCCCTTAGATATTTGACCCATTGACCCTTGCCGCAACCAATGTCAGCGATGGTATCCGTCGGTTTGAGAAAAGGCTTGAAAAAAGACATATAGCGGTTGTATCGGAATAAATCCTGCCCTCCTGTTCCGAAGCTCCCTTCTGAATAATAAAAATTTTCCTGCCGATAAAACTGATTCAGTGTCTGTTCGTCTATGTCGTCATCATTAAAAACAAAACCGCATTTCAAACATTCTGCAAGATGCATTCTCAATGACGGTCTCGATGCGTCAAAACTTCTGAGATGCGATGATATCATCGGTCGCGAATCCAGAGCCTGACAAATTGGACATATCCTTTTTCGGGTCAAAACACGCTCCTTTGATTTCAGAAGGGTTCTTTGATCACGCCCCCATTTCGTTGACGGCGGTCAATCATCCCTTCGGCGTTGTGAAATGTCTAAAATTTCGCCTCTGAAGCCGAGAACTTTCGCCGCTTCGGTAATGGCCGCTGTATGTGCGAGTGCCGTTATCATCAAAACACAATCGAAAGGAGCTGCCGGCAATAGACTCTCGGCTTTTTGAATCGGTCGATGATCCACAAAAGCATTCTTTTGTTTATGTGGATTGGCATCGATAAGCCCGGCGATATGGCAACGCTTTAATCCAACGGACTCGTAAAGATATAGAAATTCCCGTCCGATGCCCCAAGCGTAGATAGGTCTTCGGGATTGCCGGAGGGCTTCAATTTGTTTGCGTCTCACGATTTGATGCGCCTTTTCCTGGACCAGGTACGCTTTCATTTTTTCCCCCAGTCTCGTCTTGTCGAGAGATGTTTCGATGGTCGAGCCCGTCTTCTCCGTCCGGCGGAAGATGGCATAGAGATTGGGCATCCGCATCTGCTCCGTCATAATGGCATGCACGGTTTCTCGATATTCCAGAAGCTCGAAACCGAAGCGTTGTCCTAAAAGGGCCAAGTGCGCGATATCGAAATGCTGAATGTGTTCGCGCAAAAGGATCCAGTAGTAATCGAAAAAATGGCAATCGCCGTATCTCGCGGCATCGGGTACACCGATGGAGAGGATGCCTTGAGGTTTCAAAACGCGACGGGCTTCCAAAAAAGCTTTTCCGGGATGATAAAGGTGTTCCATGACCTGTTCCATCACGACAACATGAAAGGATTCGTCGTCAAACGGCAGCGATTCGGCGTTTCCGATTTTGATGGGATAGGGTTTTGTAAGCCGTGCTTGATCCACGTAGGTCTTCGTCATGTCGACGCCCGCAACGTTTCGGAACCCCTTATGGCCGATATAGTCGAGAAATCCCCCCAAAGCGCAACCGACATCCAACACGCTTTGTTCGACGTCGATATGAGGGGAGATCGCGTCAAACAGCCCTTCGTATCTTTCGATCGTCAACGCGCCGTCGCTTCCTGGGCGGTCACCGATCTTATCTGCGACACCCAGGTTGCTCGGGGCGTATTCCTCCTGGTAGTAAAGGCTCAATCCCGCCAGCTCCCCTTGGGTCAATGCGTTGAAGAAATGTCCGCAGCCAAGGCAGTGTTTCATGCGGACCGTGGGATAAAGCGAGGAGCGATCCAGATTCCCACAATCGATGCGGAGAAGCGTTTCATGGTCTGTCGAGGCACAAACTGGGCAAATTGATGTCGAGCTTTTTCTCATGATGATCGCCAATCCATCCGAAGGTTTGCTTCTTTCATGAACGATGTGATCCGATGTTCGTATCGATCAAACAATTTCCGGGATTCCCCGTTTTGCAAAATGAGTTTCTTAATGGTGTCCGCGTCGATTGAAGCCTCGTCATACCTTCCCAGATTGGCGTAACAATAGGCGCGACAGGCCAATGCGACAATATGAAAGGGATACCGATGGATGATTTTGTCGAGTTTTGGAAGAAGAAAGGCAAAATTCCCCGATCGGATGTTGTCATTGGAAAAGAAGTTTATTTCCGTGTTATAGTCATAGATGAGATCCGCAAGTTCCTGACCGGATATCTCTTCTGTGTCATAAGGACGTCTTTTAAATCCCTGAGTGGTGCTATCCCATATTTCGAGAAGTCGATCTTCCGTCAATACGCCCTGATCGAGAAGCGTCTGTGTCATCTCCGTACCCGGGTAGGGATAGGCGGAAAAAAAAGCCACGGAATCCACTGGAAGCCCTTTAATGAAAAGATAGGTCTCATGCATCATTTCTTTTGTCTCGCCGGGGAAGCCCAGGATGATGTTGATGCCGACAAACACCCCCTTTTTTTTTGTGTAATGGATCAGACGCGTCGCTTTTTCCAGATTGACTCTTTTTTTGATGATCTGATTCTGGACGTATTGGGATCCGGATTCCAACGGAAAGTAAACGGCCTTCAGGCCCCGCGCAATCAGTATATCGATCATCGCCTCATCGAAGATGGCGATGGACAGACCTCCTGGAATAATGAGGTGAAAGTCCAGGCCGTTTTGATCGATTTTTTCGAAGAACTCATAGAAATAGCGCTTGTCCGCGCCGAACAAATCATCGATAATGCTGATCGTATTGACGTGGAAGTCTTGTAACAGGCCCTTTACCTCACCGATCATCCGATCGACGCTTTTGAAGCGGGGTTTCCGGCCGTGAACTTTATCCGCCGAGCAATAACTGCAGCCGAACGGACATCCTCGAGACATGAAAAGAACACCCGTGCGCGCGCCTTGTTCATATAGGGGATTGGTCGATTCATGGACGACGAGGTATTCCATATCGATCAGGTCATACGGATAAGGCGGGATCCGGTCTAGATCATTCAGTGGCGCGGCGATGCTGGTCAAATTGGCCATGCTGGTTACCACACCGGGAATATTCGAGGGGTTTCTCCCCGTCAGCACATGATCAAGCAGTTCGATGAATGCAACATCTCCGGCTCCTCTGATCACGACATCAATATGTTCGTCTTCAATGAGCCGCGGCGTGAAAGTGGTCGCATGCACACCCCCGGCGATAATGAGGCTATCGGGCCATTTTTTCTTGCAATATTCAGCCAGTTTCAAGCAGGTTTGATGTCCGTTGGAAAAGCTGAAGGAAATGCCGATGAAATCCGGCGCGCATTGTACCTGTTTGAGACACTTTTCAATAAAACCGGTGATGCTCAGGGGGGGCTTTTGGCTTTGTGTCAGATGTTTATGCAGGTCCATCGCCATGTCTATAATCTGAATGTCGAAGTTGGGGAATTCCTGTCTGCACCATCCGGCAAGCGTGAGAACCCCCAGAGGATAGGAGAGATAGAAATTGCTGTCGGAGCTCGATCCAGACAGAAGCTCGCCCAGAATGGAAGTCGGTAGGCCGATTCCGTTGATCAGAAGAAGACTTTTCTTTTTCAGCGATCTCATTTTATCCTTTCGGCTGTGGCTGAACGACGAAAGCGTCCGAACCATCGCCCAATGGTTGACCTTCTGTCAGCTTTTGGAGAAGAAAGTCGGCATACGCGTCGATATCATCGGGCATGCAATGGGTCAGCTGGCCGCAGACTCCGCAGATGGGGTGGGTTTTGCGTTTCTTTTGCAAATGAATCAGGCGGTGCCGGAAGAGCGCCTCTCCGTTCCAAATGTCCTTGAAGCGTTCTTTCTTGACGTCTCCGACGATCAGCTTTCGAGCCCAGTCCAGAAAACACAGACTCACTTGTCCGTCCGAGTTGATGGAAAGCGAATAGAAAATATACGGGCAGACCTGCACATCGCGGATTTCCTGTCCGTAGATCCCCACCTCGGCATTCGGGGCGGCTTCCTTCATGTCAAACGCGGGCCAGCAAGGCGCGATATGTTCGATGAATATCCGATCGGAGATGTCTCCGAATAATTCGAGGAAACGATGCTTTTCTTCCTCGGTGAGAAGGTCTCCAACGATTTTGACACAGACCAAACAAGACTTCCGATGATTGTAAAAATGCGCGATATGGTCCACAAGCTTCTGGAAATCGATTTTGCAGCCGGTGAAGTTTCGGTAGGCTTCCGCGGTCAGGCCGTTTAAAGAAATGTGAAGACGGTCAAGCCCCGCGTCGATCAGGCGGAGATTCAACGCCGGATTGAGCAGCGACGCGTTGGTGGTCGTATCGACCTGCAACGCGCAACCCCGCTCTTTGGCGTAGCGAATCATGTCCGGGAATTTCGGGTTCAAAAGCGGTTCGCCGTCTTTGTACAGGCGCAGCACTTTGATGGGTTCCGGAAAATCGCATAAATCGTCGATGATTTTTTTAAAGAGGTCGAAATCCATGAGTCGGGGGCGGCGATGGACTTTTTTCAAAAGCGCCCGGTCGCCCGTCGGGCAGAACTTGCATCGAAAATTGCAGCGATCGGAGGGATCCAGAAAGATCAAAAAAGGGGTCGCGATCGGAATGACCTCTTCCAGTCTGGTTCGGTTTTCCAGTTCAATTCTCGGTTTGATTTCCGCTTTCATGGCGTGTCGATCTCCTTCCATCGGCGGATGGTGTCCGTCAGTCCTTCTTTCAGCGAGAAGGACGGTGTCCAGCCCAGAGCCTCGAGTCGATCGTTTCGCCCGCAGAGGAATGGCGGATCTCCCGGCGGGCAAGCGTAAACACCGAAACGAAGCAGGTGACGACGATCCAGAAGGGCACCGAGGGTCTCGAGGACGTGCCGGACCGATACGGGGCGTCCCGAGGCGATGTTGAAGACCCCTTCCGCGGATTTTTCCGCAAGCAGGCAAAAGGCGGACGCGACATCGCTGACATGGAGATAATCCCGGATCTGCTCTCCGGCGGTGGCGTCGAAAGGCTGGTTGCGGCGGAGCGTTTGAATGGCGCCGGACACCAAGCGTCTAGGATCCTCCTGGGGGCCGTAAAGGTTGAAAATTCGTCCCCAGGCGAATGAGACGCCGGCGGCTTCGGCCAGTCGGGCCCCCACAACGCCCAAGGAAAGTTTGGCCGCCGCGTAAAGGGTCGACGGCCGCGTCGGGGTGTCTTCCTGGAGGTAGCCGAAAGTTGTGTCGTATTCCAGACAAGTTCCCGCTCCGATGATTCTTCGGCAGCCCGTCTCTCCCAAGATCTCAAAGAGGGCCAGGCTCGACGTCAACGCGGTGAGATTTTGAAGTGAATGCAGATATCGGCCTGGTTCGGCGTACCAGGCCAGGTGAATGCAGACGTCCGGCTTCCATGTCGAAACGGCTTTCCGGACGGACGTCGTGTCGTCAAGAGACATCCGGATGACGTCGACGTCCTTCTTCAGGCTCGTCAGACGCGTCAGCGGATCATCGGGGAGCGCCACCGCCGCCACGCGATGACGGCGCTCCAGAAGGACTTGAACGACGTGACAGCCGATGAAGCCGGACGCGCCGGTGACCAGGACGTTCATGGCACAGCCTCCCAGATTTGGATGTCCGGCACCGACGTCGCAAAGACGCCCCCCCAGTCGAAAACGTAAGCGTATTGTCTGCGAATTTCATCGATCAAATTCCAGGGAAGCACCAATATCACATCGGGTTTTTTTTCCACGAGAATGTCGGGCGGCAAGATGGGGATGCGACTGCCGGGTAAATATTTGCCTTGCTTTGAGACGGCCGCGTCGCAGACATAAGGAATCAAATCCGGCTTGACCCCCGCGTAATTGAGCAGGGTGTT
>CAZPTW010000127.1:0-7911 GCA_964589235.1 uncultured Smithella sp.
TATTTCATTTTCGCCGCCCATGAGCGGTCCATAACACCTTGGCAGCTGGTGGAACGAACCGTCACGCAAGCGGTCGAACTCAACATCAGTGCCTACAGTCGATTGCCGATCAGCCAAGAGGAGATGAAAGCCCTTGTGGAAAACAAGGCCTCGATCATTCATGTTTTTGTACAAGTTTTTCCCGCGCTATGTATCGCGACGGTTTTACTCTTGATCTGGCTCAACCTGTTGTCCTCTAAGAGAATACTTCTGAAATCGGGACGTTTGCCATTGTCATGGCGGAATCTCACCGCCTGGAAAGCGCCGGCATGGCTGATATGGATTTTTCTTGCTTCCGGGGGACTGATGCTCGTCCCGGATGCGCAGGCCAAATTCGCCGGTGTGAACGCTTTTCTGTCCATCGCCTTCGTATATCTCCTGCAGGGTTTCGCCATCGTCAGCTTTTTTTTCCAACAAAAAGGGATTTCCCCCTTTCTCCGAGGGCTCTTTTACTTTTTCGTTGCGATTCAGCAAATTCTTATGGTAGCAATAGCCCTGCTTGGTTTCTTCGATATCTGGATCGACTTTCGCAAGTATTTCCGCAACAGCCCGGCAGCTGGCGAGTAAAAGAATCAGAGCAAGAAGGAGGTTTTCTTCATGAAGGTGATATTGAAACAGAACGTTCCCTCTCTTGGCAAAGCCGGCGATATTGTCAAAGTCTCGGACGGGCACGCCCGGAATCTTCTTCTCCCGAAGGGGTTGGCCATTGAAGCCGACGACAAAAACATCAAAGCCTTTGAACAGGAACAAAAAAGTCTTCAGCAGAAAAACCTGAAGGAAAAAGCTCTGGCTCAAGCGCTGGCCGATCGTCTGTCCAAAATGACCTTGACGATCAAGCGGAAAGTCGGAGATCAGCAAAAGATTTTCGGATCGGTCACATCCAAGGATATCGAAACCGCGCTTCAGGAAAAAGGCTTCGACATCGATCGCAAGATGATCATACACGACGAGCAGATCAAAGCGCTGGGGGAATTCAAAGTGAGAATCAAGTTGACGCACGGTGTTGAGGCGGAACTGAAACTGCATGTCACAAGCGAAGACCCATGAAAGACATCGATCCTTCTTTGTTCAAGCTGCCGCCTCAGAATATCGAGGCGGAACAATCTATTCTCGGTAGTATCCTGCTGGAAAACAGCGCGATCAACGCCGCGCAGGAAATCATCGGGAAAGATGATTTTTACAGCGAGGCACATCGGAAAATTTTTGCGGCCATCGAAGAGATGTCGGACAAAAACGAGCCCGTCGACTTGATCACGCTCAGCAATGCGCTCAAAGACCGCAATCAGCTCGACGCCGTCGGTGGAACCGCCTATTTGGCATCGCTGGTGGATAACGTTCCCACGGCCGCCAATGTCGCCAATTACGCGCGGATCGTCAAAGAGAAAGCGCTTTTGAGAGGGCTCATCGGGGCGGCCACCGAAATCATCAACAGCTGCTATGAATCGGGATCGGATGTCGACCAAGTCCTCGACAAGGCCGAACATCAGATTTTCGAGATATCAGAAAACAAAGTCCGGCAGTCCTTTGCGCCCATGAGGGATGTCGTCAAGGCCACCTTCAAATCCATCGAGAATCTTTTCAATCGCAAGGAGCTGATTACCGGGGTTCCCACCGGTTTTGAAAAAATTGATGACATGACATCGGGACTGCAGAATTCGGATTTGATCATCATCGCGGGACGCCCCAGTATGGGGAAAACCGCCTTTGCGCTTTCTATCGCGCAAAACGCCGCGCTGGAGTCGCAAATCCCGGTGGCGATTTTCTCTCTGGAAATGTCCAAAGAGCAACTGGCTTTCCGTCTTTTGGCGTCCGAGGCCCGCGTGGATTCCCAGCGCATGCGAAAAGGTTTCCTAGGCGAGATGGACTGGCCGAAACTCACGGAAGCGGCGGGCCGTCTTTCTGAAGCGCCGATTTATATCGACGACACACCCGCCATCTCCGTTTTGGAAATGAAGGCCAAATCCCGGCGGTTGAAAGCGGACAAGGGGTTGGGGCTCATTGTTGTGGACTATATTCAACTCATGCGCGGCAGCAACGCTTCGAGAGAGTCGCGCGAACAGGAAATTTCCGAAATCAGCCGTTCGCTCAAGGCTTTGGCCAAAGAGCTTCAGGTGCCGGTGATCGCCTTGTCGCAGCTCAACCGCAAGGTGGAAGATCGCCCGAACCGCCGCCCGCAAATGGCGGATTTGCGAGAATCGGGGGCCATCGAACAGGACGCCGACGTCATCGCCTTTATCTATCGCGACGAGGTCTACAACAAAGCGGAAGACAATCCTGACAAGGGGAAGGCGGAAATCATCATCGGCAAACAAAGAAACGGACCCACCGGAACCGTCAAACTCGCTTTTCTCAATCAGTTTACGGCATTTGAAAACCTCGCCCCAATGGACAGCCATGGGCCTTACTGACCCTTGTCGGCTCTCAGGGGGATGCGCATCCTTATTCGACACGCCGGGCCGAATCGGCGTCGTTTTTTGATGGCTGCTTTATCGGTTCGCCGATCATGTCTGTCAGGAACACAAGGACAGACGGTCAGCGAATCATTTTAAACCTCAAACGGTTTTTCGGCAAAATGGCAAAGACTCTTTCGGAGAGTCGATCTCGATATCTACTGATTTGGCTTTTTGAGGAAGCGTTTCACATCATTAATCCCTCCATCTTGCTTTACCTGCTGATCGAGGCATCTCGCGACCCCTCTCAACACCGTCATGCGGGCCCGGTGGGGCCCCCACAGAGCAGCCGATCGGTAATATGCGTTGACAAGGTGTTCAACTCGTTTTCGGACTGCCTAAATGTTTTCCCATCGATTCGGACATCAATCGGAGAGCTTCTCGGCGAAAAGAAGTCGAAACTGATCGGCCATCGGACTTTCTTGCGGATACATCACCGCCTCGAGGGACGTCTCTTGATTCAGACCCTTTGCATGGTAAGGTCTATACGGCCCCCGCTCCGACGGTCGTTTGTCGCCGGCCGATTTACGCCATGGTCGAAAGCGCGTCTCTTTTGACACATGTTTTTGAGTTGAACCGACCGTCTGCAGGCATTGTCCATCACTGTCCCAGAGCTTGTCGAATCGCTTGAGCCACTTCATGCTTTTCAAATACTTTTTCGATGGCGTCCCCCAGGGCGTAGCCTGCTTGTTGGCCCATGCGGTCTTCCGCGAAAGACACATGTTCCAATGAGGTTGAAGCCTTAACGCTGGCTCGATGCAGAATTCTTTTGGTCGTCATATCCGCCAGATAAATCGTCAGTTTGAGGCTCGTCGTGTACGTGTTGGTGGGAAACGCCCGTCGACAATCGATATCGAGCTCTTCGATGGCACCGCCGATCAAAATTTTGCTGTTTGGAATTTTCGGGATGGACGCTTCATTTAAATTCCATGGATCGCCGACACCGGAAACATTATATCCCGCTTTTCTGAGATATTGGCGGACGCCTTGGGCCACGGCTTGCGTGGGACGGGTCTTCTTAGGCAAAACCAGCACTTTCATCCCGTCTTTTTCGATGACGCGTCCCAAAACGAGGGGATCCTCAACATGACGCAAATCGACAAACTCCGCCACAGAGATGATGGACTGCAAGGCCTTTGGGTCCGGTTTCAGGTAGGTCGGCACAGGGGCGTTTGTCGCGTCATAGCTCATCTCCACGGAATAAAGCGATGGCGCGGCGCATCCGTTCAGAACGACGGCAATGACCCATAAAAAAACCGCAAGACGACAGAATTGAATGTTTTTCATGCTATCCTCCTTCATGACGCAAAGCCGGCATCTCCTCGGAGCCTTGCTAGATGATGTGCACAAACAAGCCACTGCGTAATTTGGGTTCAAACCAGGTCGATTTGGGCGGCATGATTCGGCCGGCATCGGCGACTTTCATGATCTGCTCCATTGTGGTCGGAAAAAGCGAAAAAGCCACAGTGTAAGCCCCTTGGTTGACCAGTTTCTCGAGTTCCGACATGCCGCGGATACCGCCGATGAATTTGATCCGTTCGTCTGTCCTCGGATCGGCGATGCCCAAGACAGGTGCCAGCAGGTGGTCTTGCAAAATGGCCGCGTCCAGACTGGCCACCGGATCCGTTATATCGTAGACACCATCTTTTACCGTCAAGCCATACCACTTTCCACCGATAAACATGCCGAAATCATGCAGACGTTTCGGAGATTTCTCTGTGAAATTTTCAGTGATCGTGAATTTTTCGCCGATCTTCGCCATAAACGCTCTTTCGGTCAGGCCGTTTAGATCTTTCACGGCGCGGTTATAATCCATCACCTTGAGTTGATGCTGCGGGAAAAATACCGCGAGCACCATGTCCGATTCCTGGATCATGCCCGGCTTACGGCGTTTCCGGGCGACCGTCGACCCCGCGGCGGCGCGATGATGACCATCGGCGATGTAAAGAGAATCCACGTTACCGAATTCCTTCTTGATCTCATCAATCCAGCCCAAGTCGGAAATGATCCAGGCGGTGTGGACCACACCGTCCTCCGCCGTGAAGTCGTATTCCGGCGTTTGCGCCGTAACCCGTTCCACGATCGCGTCGATGCGGGGACGTGTCTCATAACTGATGAAAACGGGGCCGGTTTGGGCGCCCACGGTATCCACATGTCGGATCCGGTCCTCTTCCTTGTCTTTGCGGGTCAGTTCATGCTTCTTGATTTTTCCTGCATCGTATTCGGCGGCGCTCATGACGCCGACAATACCCGTCTGAATTTGATTCCCCATCCGCTGACGGTACACATAATAGCGGGGTTCATCGTCTTGAATCAAAATCCCGTCTTTTCTCAACCGGTCAAAATTTCTCTTCGCCGTCTCGTAAATCAGATCATCATCAAAACGCGTTCCGTCCGGCACATCGATTTCCGATTTTTCCACATGTAAAAAACTCAGCGGTTTGCCCGCCACGGCCTTTTGACCCTCTTCGCGTGTCATGACATCATACGGCAGAGCCGCGACATCGGCTGCATATTTCGCCTGCGGTCGAACCGCTTTGAAAGGTAATACCAACGCCATAGTGTGTCTCCTATAAATAAAATAATCTTGCGATGCTAGTAACACAATGGCATAATCAGGGCAACGATAAAATAATGACGGTCTTGCATGGAGAAAGGCCATAAATTCATGAAAAACAAATTGGTTTTTATTCACGGCCTGGAAAGCACATCGCAGGGAACGAAAGCGCGATATTTCCGAAAACACTTTCCACAAATGATCATCGAGGATTACACCGGTGATTTCAAAACTCGGATGAGAAAACTCAGGGCGCTTTTGAATGGTCAAAAAAATCTGATTTTGGTCGGGTCCAGTTTCGGCGGATTGATGGCCGCGCAGTATGCTTTGGATCATCCAGATCAAGTCAAGAAAATGGTTTTAATCGCCCCCGCATTGACCCTGGAAGGATTTGCCGAGGCGGTCTCCAAACCGCTGACGATGCCGGTCGTGATCTATCACGGCAGGAAGGACACGGTGGTCGACGCCCAAGATGTCCGGCGCATCGCCGAAAAGGTTTTTTCGCGTTTGGACCATCACGTGGTCGACGACGACCATGCGCTCAACACGGTTTTCCCGACACTCCCGTGGCGATCGCTTCTGGAGTCGGATTGAAAAGCGAGAGAGTCCATCGATGAAGAAGTCTTCGACCGGTTCGCGAACACTCAAAAGCAGTTTTCGGCTCACGAAAAGTGCCCCATCATTCAAGTTCCAACTTGGTTTCATCCCATTTCCGAGCCCCGTGGTCGACGAGACGAATCCAAAGACCTCGGTCGCGCATGACTTCAAAAGCGGATTTTCCATGCCCCAAACCCCAAAACACGCTTTGCCGATCCGAGACGATCACCACAGGCGGTATTCCGATGGATGGTCTCCAAGACCATCCTATCACCGAACAAACCCGGGCTGTATATCCTGCCATCCTGCTCCGTTATGAAACGGCTTTGGGAATGTTTCCCAAACTGTCAACCGATGACGAACCATTTGGGTCAAAAGCTCATCAAATGTCGGATTCCGGCCTTGAGGGAGCCCCTGATTATTTCTCCCGAAATTCATTGAATGTGGATTGAAGAGAATCATCGGCATCGGCGCCGATGGTTTCCACAGGACAAAGCATGATGTCCCTAAAAGGGATGTGACTTTACACTTGAGGTTTTGAGGTATTTTTGACAAAATGTCGTCAAATCCTCTTCTAAGGAGTGTCCATCATGCGTGTGCATCTTAAAAGAGCGGGGCTTTTTGTTTTGGCTGCGGTTTTGCTTGTGACAGGGTGCACGAGCTATGAAAGACAGGTGGTGCCCTTCAAGTCGCCGACCGAGTCCCCCAACGCTGTTTTTGTCGACGGCGCTGTGATTGCGGCACGCAGTTTCACAGGCGTCAATGAAGCGAAAGACGCCTTTGGCTTCGACATTCGTTCAGCGGGCATCTTACCGGTGCAGGTCGTTTTCGATAACCAAAGTCCCCATCCTTTGATGATCATGGCCGAACAGACGTTTCTCATCTATGACGAAGGCAATGTTTGGCCGATTCTAGAGCAAAATCTGGCTTATGATCGGCTGTCTCGACAGACGGAACTGAGTCGGGTGGCGCCGGAGGCGGCCAAAAAGGGTTTGCTTCTCGGGGCGGCGGGCGCTGTGATCGGTGCGGCGATCGGTATTGTCACCGGAACGAACGTCGGTGCGGCGGCCGGCAAAGGGGCGGCCATCGGCGCGGCGGCCGGCGTCGTGGCGGGAGGTGCTGAAGGGACCGCGGCGCATGCGGATGTCCAAGCGAAAATCAGGGAGGATTTACGGACAGGGTCGTTGCAGTATCGCGCCGTAAAACCACAAGAGCTCGCCCATGGATTTATCTTCTATCCCGGTGAGGCCAAATCGGCCAAAGTGTTGCGATTGCAGATCAAACAGACGGATACGGGCAAGATTTCAACCTTCAATATGAAACTGAAGTGACCCACGCGCAGGGAGAAAGCTTGGGGTTTGTCCCGCCTAATCATGCCGAAATCTAAATGTCTGACAAGTTGAATGATGAAGGAACTCTTAATCGCAATCAGCGGGATTGTCTTGTTCTTGGTCGGTATGATCAGGCTTTCCTCCTCCATTCGACGGCTGGTGGATGCCAGAGTGAAAGAATGGATCAAGTATGCGGTGGATCGGCCTTTATACGGTTTGGTCACCGGTATCCTCTCCGCCGTGGCCTTTCAGAGTTCCTCTGCTTCCGTGGCTTTGACCATCGGCTTGGTCAGTGCCGGGGTGATCAGTTTTTACAGTTCCCTGGCGATCGTGTTGGGCGCAGATCTAGGCACAACGCTAACCGTCCAGTTTGTGGTGTGGCGGTTTACAGACTTCTCCCCCTTTTTCGTTTCCATTGGGGGGTTGCTTTGGCTCACCAGGCGCGGCAAATGGCGCATCGCCGGTGAATTGCTATTTTATTTCGGCCTGATTTTCTTCGGCTTGGATCTTATTCGGCAGGCCTCGTCACCGCTCAAAGAGTCTCAGGCTTTTGGACAAATCTTCACTCAAACAAAAAATCCTCTGTTCGGCCTTGGTTTGGGGATGGTGGTTACCGCTGTTGTTCAAGCCTCGGCGATTCCCATCGGCATTTTGGCCGTTTTGGCCCAGCAGGACCTCATCCTGCTTGACAATGCCGTGCCGATCGTGCTGGGGGCTAATATCGGCACGACGGTGACGGCGCTTCTGGCAGGGACCGTGGCCAATGCCAGCGGTAAACGAACCGCCGTCTCACATTTGGTTTTCAAATGTGCGGGCGTTTTCGTTTGCATCCTCATTTTACCCTTTTTTCTGGATACTCTCAAAGGACTCTCCGACAGCGTCGCCCAGCAGATTGCCTGGGCTCATTTTTTGCTCAATTTGATCATCGTCGTTTTGT
>CAZPTW010000128.1:0-7883 GCA_964589235.1 uncultured Smithella sp.
GGCCGAAAAGTCGACGGCCTCGACGCCCGACGGCTGATTCGCGTCTATGGTTTTTTGGAACTGGGAGTCGGTCTTTACGCGCTTGGGGTGCCGGTCCTTTTGAGACTTCTCAAATGGATTTACATCGCGTCCTACGACCGACTTTTTGAATTCACGCTCTTTTATAACCTCCTGATTTTCATCGGCGCCACGATCGTTCTATGCGTTCCCGCCGTTTGCATGGGCGCGACCCTGCCTGTATTGTGTCGCTTTTATGTCAAAACCCTCGACGACCTGGGCACCCATTGCGGCCGACTTTACGGTTTGAACACCGCGGGCGGCGCTTTGGGATCACTTCTCTGCGGGTTTTGGCTGATTGCCACGATCGGCGTCTATGGGACGATGTTCGCCGCCGTCACGGCCAATATGGCCATTGGTTTGGTTTGTCTTTGGCTGGGAAAAAGCGCGCAGGCCCTTCGCCCGGAATCGGACGCGGTGACGAAGTCTACCGATAAGTCCCCTCCGTCCGCCATGATCTCTCCCTTTTCTTCGTCACAACGAAACCTCTCGCTGGCCATCTTCGCCATCTCCGGTTTTTGCGCCATGTCCTACGAAGTGATCTGGACCAAACTTCTGGGACTGCTTATCGGACCGACCACCTATTCGTTCACCATCGTCTTGGTCACCTTCATCGTGGGTCTGGCTTTGGGCAACATGGCCTTCGGGTATTGGGCCGACCGATCCCGTCATGTTTTTCGTCTCCTGGTGGTCACACAGACGGCGGCGGCGTTTAGCGCGCTGGGCGTGAGCCAACTTTTGGGACATAGCCAACTTTTTTTCGCCAAGCTGCTTTATACCTTCGCCGATTCATTCGCCTGGCAAAACCTCGCCAAAGGCTCGGCCCTTTTTATCTTCATGATGGTCCCGACATTTTTTCTGGGCGCCTGCTTTCCGCTGGCCGTGAAAATTTATTCCCAGTCCATTTCCCGCGTGGGGCATTTCATCGGCGTCGCATATGCCGCCAATACCGCCGGCGCGGTGGCCGGGTCTTTTCTGGCGGGGTTTGTCCTCATTCCTTTTTTGGGCAAAGAACAGGCCCTGAGCTTGGTCATAGGCGTTCAGCTTTCCAGTGCCTTGATCTCGGCGATGGCGGCCCGGACGGAAGAGACAAAGGGAAAACGGCTGGAACGATCCGCGGCGGCGCTTTGCCTGGTTTTGGGTTTAACGCTCTGCGTCTTCTTCCCCTCGTGGAACCGATTGACGCTGTCGCTCGGGAAATACCATCGCTTTGAGGAACTACGGATCATGGAGCTGGTTTCGGACGGCCCCGGTTGGTTGAAAAGTCTGCTTGACGGATCCAGAATGCTCGCCGACATCGAAACAGGCAAGCTGGTTTATTACGGGGACGGTATCGGCGGCTTCACGACCGTTCTGGCCTATCCGGGGCCGATGGGTGACGTGGAATATTCCATGGCCAACAGCGGGAAAATGGACGCCTCCTCCCGTGGAGACATGAAAACACAGACGCTTTTGGCGCATTTCCCGATGTTGTTTTCGCCAAACGCCCGAACCGTCATGGTTTTGGGGTTGGCAAGCGGTGTCACGGCAGGCGAAATCCTGCATTACCCGATCGATCGCCTCGATGTGGTCGATATCAACGACCGCGTCGTCGAAGGCGCGGTTTTTTTCAGCCCATGGAACAACGGAGTTCTCAAACATCCGAAAACCCGTCTGATCGTTCAAGACGGCCTGGCCCATCTGATGCTGTCGCGACACCAATATGACGTGATCATCTCAGAACCTTCCAACCCTTGGATGGCCGGCATGGCCACCTTGTTCACCCATGACTTCTTCACGGCCGCCAGGGAAAGGCTGACCGAGCGGGGCATCTATGTCCAATGGTTTCACTGCTATCAGATGGACTGGGACACTTTCTCTTTGGTCGGACGGACCTTCGCGGAGGTTTTTCCTCATTCGATCCTCGTGTCCGCCGAGCCCGCGGGGCTCGGTCGGGATTATCTCTTCGTCGGATTCAAAAACGCAAAGGACCTGGACATGCAGCGGGCCCGCGCCAAGATGGTTTATACACGCCGATCCGCCAACATACGCCTGGCGTATCCGGAGCTCCTCTATCGCCTGATCGTTTCGGAGGATTTAAAAGCCCTTTTCGGGCCGGGACCGATGAACCACGACGATCGGCCCTATCTGGAGTATGCCGCGCCCAAATTCATTTACGACCATCACGCCCTTCAGCAAGAGATTCTGCGCAGGCTGGTGGAGGGGCGAACCCTTTCACAGGAAGTCAAATCCGGTGATGAGCAAGTCACCCGAAACGAAAACGCCCAAATCGATTTCGCCGACTACGCGCTTTCCGTTTATGCCCCCTTCCCCAAGATGGTGGATGAAAAGAGGCTAAGCCCAGCCAACCGGGCCCGCTACGCCCAAATGATCATCTCCTATTGCACCCGCAATCTTCTCGAAGGGGATCTCCTGTCGGATCCGGCGCTTGGAAAAAGTTGCCGCGCCGCCCAGATCGCGTCGATGGAAGAGGTCCTCCCCCGTGCACCGGATCCCGCCCTGACTCACTATTTCTTGGGCCGCCTTTATCAGGACGACGGGAAACTCGACCAGGCGCTCATTCATTATGAGGCGTCGCTCAAGATCAAAGGAAACGATGCCGACCGGTACAATGATTACGGCAATCTCCTTTCGGAAATGGGACGCCAAGCCGACGCACGCAAACAATTCGCCCAAGCGCTTGCCTTGCGGCCGAATTTCGTTTTGGCGACAGGCAATATGGCCTATGCCTTTTTAAAAGAGGGACAACTGGACCAGGCCGCCCACTACTTTCAAAAGACGATCGCGCTTCGACCTAACCTGGCGGAACCTCATTACAACCTGGGGCTCATCGCCTTCCGGAAGAAGGACGACCGGAAAGCCGTCGCGCACTTGCGCGACGCGCTGGACATTCAATCGGATTTGCCGGAGGCGCAAAGCCTTTTGGCCTTGATCCTGTCGACCAGCCACGACCCGAGTCTGGCCGACCCCCAAACCGCCGTCCAGTACGCGCTCAAAGCCAACGACACAACCGGCGGCAAACAAGCCTTTCATCTGGCGGTTCTGGCCGTGGCACAAGCCGCCTCCGGGAACGAGGCGGCGGCAAAAGCCGCGGCGGTTCGAGCGGAAAAGACGGCCAAAGCCCAACATGACACGGAAGCCTTGGAAATTTTGAAAAAACATTTCAAATAGGCGTTTTTTAAAAACAAGCAGTGAAAATCTATTGACAACCCCTTGCAACCGCATTATAGTTCCCCCCGCTCGAGCAAGCCCGAAGAAGCGGGTAGGGAAATTGTCTCAAGATTCCGCTGGGGAATCGTTCAATGGTAGGACACCGGACTCTGACTCCGTGAATCAAGGTTCGAATCCTTGTTCCCCAGCCAAATCCCCCCTCCCATCCATTCCCTTTCCATCTTACGCCAAAGCCTCGCTTTTTTTCGGGATATCCATCCCCTTCTCCACCCAAAAAAAAAACGCCCCACAAGTTTTCATGGTTTTGTCCGATATTGAAAGAAGACCTGTTGGAGGAGGCGCGTTTTCGTCAAACGGCCTATGAATTGTTTTCTCAATCATAGTAAACGCCAATGAAGACGGGAGGATAAGTATGGAGAAGGACCATCGAGAGTCAATCGATCACCAAGACGCCTTTCTTGAAAGGCGAAGCGAAAAACGGCTGGCAGACGAACTTGAGTTGACCATCTCTGTTCTCGGACCAGGCAGACATCTTCCGAAAGACAAAATCATCCACACGGTCTGCAAGGATATTTCCCCCTCCGGCGTCCGAATTCGATCCCATAGCTTCTTACCCGTCGATACCCCTTTGACCGTTAAAGTCCTATTAAAAAATCCCCCGGGATTCATTTCGGCTTTCGGAAAAGTAAGATGGATCAAAAGTCTGTTCGCCGATGAGTTCTTCGAGATGGGGCTCGAGCTTTTCCACGCGCCGGGCTGAAGGATTTCGTCTTAGCGCTTCAAGATCAAAAAAGGCCACGTCACCCTATGCGCTGTATCGCCTTTGACGCAGACGCCTTCGGTTGTCCATCTCCTCATTTTTTGTCCGCCATTTTGGCCCAGGAATCTCTCAGCGCCACAACACGGTTGAAAACAAGTTTCTCGGGCCGGCAGTCTTTTTCATCTGCGCAAAAATAACCCAACCGTTCAAATTGGAACGGGGTCCCGGGTGCGGCCTCCTTCAAACCGGGCTCGACTTGGCAACCGGTCAAGACTTTGAGGGAATCCGCATTTAAATACCGCAAAAAGTCCGATTCGGCCGACGGATCCGGGATCGTGAACAATCGGTCGTAGAGCCGGATTTCGGCGGGCACGGCATGCGCGGCGGAAACCCAGTGAATGACGCCTTGCACTTTCCGCCCGTCCGCCGGTGGGGCGTTTTTCGTCGTTGGATCATACGAACAGTGAATCTCCACAATGTCGCCTCGATCGTTTTTGACCAAGCTTTCAAACTTGACGATGTAGGCGTTGCGCAAACGCACTTCCCGTCCCGGCGCCAGACGATTGTATTTCTTGGGCGGATCCTCCATGAAGTCGTCGTGCTCGATATAAAGTTCTCGGGAAAAAGGAACCGTCCTGGTCCCCATGTCCGGTTTTTGTGGATGATTGGCGCACGAAAGGTCTTCCGTCTTGCTTTCCGGGTAATTGTCGATGACCAGTTTCAGAGGATTCAAAACACACATCGCCCGCGGCGCCCGCTCGTTCAACTCTTCTCGAACACAGTGTTCCAAAAGCGCCACATCGATCAGATTGTCGTTTTTGGCCACCCCGATTTCGGCGCAGAAGCGGCGGATGGCCTCCGGCGGATACCCCCGCCGACGCATGCCCGACACCGTCGGCATGCGCGGATCGTCCCAGCCGCAGACATAGTTTTTTGTGACCAACTCGATCAACCTGCGCTTGCTTAAAACCGTGTAACTCATGCTCAGTCTGGCAAATTCTATTTGCTTGGGCCGGTCGCCTTCGATCAACCGTTGGACAATCCAGTCATAGAGCGGACGGTTGTTTTCGAATTCCAGCGTGCAGATGGAATGGGTGATATGCTCCAGGGCGTCCGACAGACAGTGCGCGAAATCGTACATTGGATAAATCACCCATTGGTTGCCGGTCCGGTAGTGCGGCTCCCGTTTGATCCGGTAAAGCACCGGGTCACGCATGACAATGTTGGGCGAGGCCATGTCGATTTTGGCGCGCAGCGTCCGGCTGCCGTCTGGAAACTCCCCTTGCCGCATCCGGGCGAAGAGATCGAGGTTTTCTTCCACCGAGCGGTTGCGATAGGGACTTTCCTTTCCGGGCTCGGTGAAAGACCCGCGGAGCTCTCGCATCTCGTCGGCGTTCAAATCACACACATACGCTTCTCCCCGCTTGATGAGCGCCACGGCGAACTCATAGAGCTTTTCAAAATAGTCGGAGGCGTAAAACAGGCGATCTTCCCAATCAAACCCCAGCCAGCGGACGTCACGGATGATCGACTCCACGTATTCCATCGACTCCCCCGCCGGATCGGTGTCATCGAGTCGGAGATTGCAAGTGCCGTGGTACTGACGGGCCAAACCAAAATTCAGGCATACGGATTTGGCATGTCCAATATGAATGTAGCCGTTGGGCTCGGGCGGAAACCGGGTGGCCACACGCCCCGCGTTTCTGCCGACGCGTAAATCCTCGTCGATGATGTCGCGGATGAAATCACTCGGAGTCGGACTGGTCGGTTGTTCCATAAGAAAAAACCCCTTGCTGGATATTTGGAAGGTCTCGCCTTCTGTTTTGGAATTTGTGCGGCTGTGTCACGAAATGATGGATCAAAACGTTTGGTCTTCTTATCGATGAGGCACAACCCAAAAGAGCACGTCAATAGCTCCGGAGAGATGACTATCAACAAAATCCGGTCATTGTCAACCCAATCATTGAGCGCCGCCCTATCACAACGCGGGATCAAGCGCCGTCGGGTTTGCCGTCCAACACGGCGCGGACTTTTTCCGCCAGCGCTTCCATGGAAAACGGCTTTTGTAAAAAATGAACCCCTTCATCCAACACCCCGTGGTGGGCGATGACATTGTCGGTGTAACCGGACATGTACAAGCAGCGAATCCCCGGAAAGAGCGATCGGACGCTTTCCGCAAGGACCGGTCCATTCATCCCCGGCATGATGACATCGCTGATCAGCAGATGAATGTCGCCGCGGTGACGCTTCGCGGCCTCGATCGCCTCGGCCGGCTTGGAAAAAGCCAACACCGAATAACCGAATCGATTGAGCATCGCTTCAGTCAAGGAAAGAATGACCGGCTCATCCTCGACCAAAAGAATCGTTTCCTGCCCCCGAACCGAAGACGGCGCGTCCGCCACTTTTTTTTCATTTTCCACGACGCTTTCTCTCCTCGGCAGATAAACCCGGAAAGTCGTGCCCACGTCCGGCTCGCTGTAGACATTGATGAAACCACCGTTTTGCTTGACGATGCCATACACCGTCGCAAGCCCCAAGCCGGTCCCCTTGTTCGTCTTTTTCGTGGAGAAGAAAGGTTCGAAAATCTTCTGCAGGGTCGCCGCGTCCATGCCGTGTCCGTTGTCGCTGACGGACAAGACGACAAAATGCCCGGGCAAAATGTCCGGGTTTTCGGCGCACGACGCTTCGCTGAGGAAGACGTTTCTCGTTTCAATGGTGATGCGCCCCACATCCGAGATCGCGTCGCGGGCGTTGATGCAGAGGTTGACCAAGATCTGATCGATTTGTGAGGGATCCATCCGAACCGGACAGGGGTCAGCCGTCGGAAGCCAGACGAGATCGATGTCTTCGCCGATCAGGATCCTCAGCATTTTGATCATCCCAGCAAGCGTCTCGTTCAAATCGAGCGTCCGGGGAGCGGCGATCTGCTTTCTGGCAAAGGCCAAAAGTTGGCTGGTGAGTTCCGCGGAGCGCTCGGCGGCTTTTCGGATATCCAAAAGCCTCTTGTAAAACGGAAGGGTGGGATCCATTTCGGACAGCACGATATCGACATTTCCGATAATCACAGACAGCATGTTGTTGAAATCGTGGGCGACACCGCCTGCCAAACGGCCGATGGATTCCATTTTTTGAGCCTGGAGGAGCTGCTCTTCCAGTTTTTTTCTTTCCGTGATGTCCTCTGAGATACCCAGCAAGTAAAGCGGCTGCCCGTTTTTATCGAAAATCGGAATTTTTCGGGTATGGAAGAGTCTTTTTTGATTATTGCCGACCCGAATCATCTCTTCGGGAATATCGATGATCTTTCCGGTCCGAAGCGCTTCACGGTCCTTGGCCACAAATCCGTCCGCTTCTTTTTTCGGAAAGATATCATAATCGGTTTTGCCCAAAGCGACTTCCTGGTCCGTCCCTTTGAGGCGGTCGGCGGTCTTGTTGAATCTGATAAATTTCAGCGACTGGGCTTCCTTGACAAAAATCAGCATCGGAATATGCTCAATGATGGTGTTGAGGAATTCCTCGCTGGCCTCCAAGGTCTCAACTCGCTTAATCAGTTCTTCATAGGTCGGTTTTTGGGCATCCATGGCATACTCCGTTACACCCGGTTTGCAAAACTGGGGTTGCCGATTCGGCGGCGCATCCGTCTTTCACGTGTGTCACTCTAGCAACCGCGGTTTTGAATCGCAAGATGAAAGTTCGTCTTTGCCGTATCGGCAAGACGATGAAAGGATCGGTGACGGGTCATATCCCGAGGGCCGATTTGAGCGTCGCGACGTTGAGGTTGCCGCCGGACATGATCATGACCACTTTTTTGCCCGCCAGCCGGTCTTTGATTTTGGCCGCGGCCATCAAGGACACGGCGCCTGCCGCCTCTGCCAGATTGTGCGTGATGGTCAAGGCC
>CAZPTW010000129.1:0-7860 GCA_964589235.1 uncultured Smithella sp.
TCAGGTATTTCAAGTCGAAGAAGGATATTCTCCGGGGGATCATGATTCATCTGGTCGACGTGATGAGTGAGCCTTTGATTGTGGAGAGTTTCCAGAAAATTCTTTTCGATCAAGAGAAGAGAGATTTACGATCGATCATCAAAGGGCTCGTGAAAGATCGGTTTGCCTTGATGGACGCGATTTACCCCATGCTTCGGATTGTCGCGACCGAAGCGATGTATCATGAGGATATCCGCGAGATTCTTTACGAAAAGATCGTTTCCAGATCGATGGAAATTTTTAAATTGTTTCAAAACGAGATGGTCGCCTCTGGCCTGATGGACAAAGAGATGGACCCATCGGCCGCTTCCCGAAGTATTTTTGGTAATATTGTCGCCTTTTTCATTTTTCGTAAGATGTACGAGGCCATGAGCCGACAGGAAGACTTTGACAAGGATTTGGACCAGGCGGTTGACATGATCCTTTACGGGATCGCGGGCCGACCGTCCGCGACCGATCCGGTTCATTTTCGACGGGAGACGTGACATGAAAGCCGATTCATGGGTGATTTTCATTGTATTGTTGACGCTCTTGGTTCCGTTGGGGTGCGACGGTGGCAAAGCGTCCGGCGGGGCGGTTTCGGCCCCTTGTGTGGTCGACGCCAAAAAGGTCGTCAAGATCGGATTGAATCATGAGGTTTTGGCCAGTGGAAACGTGGAGGGCCGTAAAACCGTCAAGTTGGGATTTCTGGTTCCCGGTCGAATCAACTATATCGCGGCGGCGGAGGGAGAGATGATTGAGGCCGGCCAGTTGCTGGCCAGTCTCGATCCGGAGAGTTATCGGCTCGCCAAAGAAATGGCAGACGCCAATCTAGACCAAGTTCAGGATGAATATCAACGTTTGAGTATCATGCATGAACGCAAGAGCCTATCGGACAGTGATTTTTCAAAAGTGACCAATGCCTTGAAGGCGGCGCGCGCCCAGCAGAAACTTCAAACAAAGAATCTCGCGGATACCAAGTTATACTCGCCGATTTCAGGCGTCCTTTTGAAAAAGGGGGTCGAGGTGGGTGAGATCATCGGATCGGGGCTGCAGATTTTTGCCGTTTCGGATATCGGCGTCGTCCATGTCAACGCGTCCGTTCCGGAGACAGAGGTCCATCAGATCAAAATCGGGTCGGATGCCTTCGTGACACTGTCCAGTCTCGATAAAACCTTCTCGGGCAAGGTGGTGGAAGTCGGATCTTTAGCCGAACCGACAACGCGGTCTTTCAGTGTCAAAATCGAGCTGAAAAATCCAAAGCGTATCATCCGACCCGGCATGACGGCGGAAGTCAAAATACCGACCGGGCGGTCCGCCGAGGTCATCGCCATTCCGCCGGAGGCCGTTTTGCGCGACGTGGATAATTCCTCTTATGTCTTTGTTGTGGATTGGACCAAGTCACAGGCGTTCAAACGGAAAATCGCCTTGGGACGCATGATGCAAAGCAGCGTGGAGGTGACCTCCGGTTTGGCGGCGGGAGAGTGGGTCGTGATCGGCGGGCAACACAAATTAAACGACGGGTCGGCCATCGAGCTGAAAAAAGCGCCATGAATTTTGTAAAAAAATCGCTGAAATATCCGCAGGTGACCGTTTCTGTTCTCGTGATCTGTTTTTTGGCGGGGCTGTACTCGCTTCTGTATATGCCCAGACGCGAAGACGCCAAATTTCAGATTCGGATCGCCCAAGTGGTCGCCTACTACCCCGGCGCGAGTTCGCTGCAAGTGGAAGAGCAGGTGACCCGCAAACTCGAGCAGTATCTTTTCCAGCATGCGGAAGTCCGTAAGGAGAAAACCGTCTCCACGTCGCGCGACGGCGCCGTGATCATCACGGTCTGGCTCCATGACCGCGTCGAAAACGTCGATATCTTCTGGAGCAAACTCAATCACGAACTTCAGGTGTTGAAAGCGACCGCCCTGCCGCCGGGGGTTTATGGGCCGGTGATCAATTTCGATTTCGGAGATACAGAAGCGATGGTGATCGGCATCGAAATGGCCTCTCCGGACTATGCCCAGCTTCGAGAACACGCCGCCAAACTCGAGGATGCTCTGAAAACCATTCCCAACGTGTCAAAAATCAAACGGATCGGGGAACAGAAAGAAACGATCGTCATCGAGGCGGACAGCGTCAAACTCAAACAATTCGATCTTTCCTTCGCGACATTCATGCAGGTGTTGCCGTCGCAAAACGCCATCGGCCCCACAGGGGATGTCAAAACCGCCGACTCCAGGATTTCTCTGTACAGTCGCGGCTACTACAAGACACAGACCGATATCGCCGACCAGGTGGTGGGGACGGCCAAAACGGGCCAGGTGGTTCGCCTGCGTGATGTGGCGCGCGTCAGCCGCGAGTATCAGGACCCCTCCTCCATCATCACCGTCAACGGAAAGAGAACCATTTTGCTTGCCGTTCAGATGCAGGAGGGCTGCAACATCATTCAGTTTGGAAAGGACGTGGATGAAAAAATCGCTCAGACGCAGAAACGGCTCCCCTCAGACGTCTCGCTTGTTCTGATCGTCAATCAGGCCAAGATCGTCGACAAGAATGTCAGCCAGTTCCTCAAGGAGTTCGTCATGGCGATTATCGCCGTGATCGTGGTGATTGTCCTTTTGTTGCCGTTTCGCGTCGCCGCCGTGGCCGCGATGGCCATTCCCATGACGGTGTCCATCACGTTTGCCGTGATGCACGCGATCGGAATGGAACTGCATCAGGTCTCTTTGTCGTCTTTGATCCTGGTTTTAGGGATGGTGGTCGATGACGCCGTGGTCGTGGCCGACAATTATGTCACCCTGCTCGATGCGGGGGTGGACCGCAGGACGGCCGCCTGGCGGAGCGCCACGGATCTGGTGGTGCCGATTTTGACCGCGACGCTGACGATTATCGGCGCCTTTCTGCCGCTTGTTCTTCTCACGGGCATGGTCAAAGAGTTCATCATCGCCTTGCCGATGACGGTCACGATCGCGCTGTCGTCGTCGTTTGTCGTGGCGATGTTTTTGACGCCGATTTTGTGTTACACGTTTATCAAGAAGGGTCTGGGCGGCGCGTCCATGGAAGAGACGACGCGCAGACAGAAGCTTTCCGTGCTCTCTCTCATGCAGATGGGGTACGATCGAACGATTGCCTGGTGCATGGTCCATTCCGGCTGGACGATTGCGGCATGTCTTTCCACGGTTTTGCTGGCTTTGCTTCTTTATCAGGTCGTTCCATAGAAATTTTTCCCGGCGGCGGAGCGGAATCAGTTTGTGATTGATCTCTGGATGCCGACGGGCGCGAAATTGGCGAAAACCGAAGAGACGATTCTGAAGGTTCAGAGTCGCATTCAATCAGACAAACGCGTGGTGTCGTATGCGACGTTTATCGGCACCAGCTCACCTAGATTTTATTACAATTTCACCCCCGAACCCCCGGTTGAAAATTTTGCGCAGATTCTGGTGAACACACATACCGATCGAGATGCCGTCTCCTTGCATCATGAAATCAACGCGCAAGCGAAGGATATCCCTGAAGGAACCGTTCAGGCGCGGCTCATGCAACAGGGAAAGCCTTCGACGACATCCGTGGAAGTCCGCATTTCCGGAGACGATCTGAGCACGTTGAGGAAAGTCGGCCGGGAGGTCGGGGACATTCTTCGCAGCACCCGGAAGATCGCTTTCATTCGAGATGATTTCAAGGAAGATTACTCCGGCGTGGCCGTTCAGCTCAAAGAGAGTGCCGAGCGGCTGGGATTCACCACAACCAGCGTCGCCAAGACCTTGTACGGCGGATTTACCGGCGCGGGGGTCTCGACGCTTTACGAAGGCGACAAACCGGTTGACATCGTTGTTCGTCTGGATCGACAAAAAAGGCGCGACTTCGACGACCTGCAAAACATGTATGTGACCTCTCCTGTCACGGGCGCCGCCGTTCCGCTTCGCCAGATCGCGGTGTTGGAGCCTGAATGGCACACCGGTCGGATCATTCATCGCAATGGGTTGCGGACCCTGACGGTGCAATGTGAGCCCGTGGAAGGTGTTTTGGCGTCTCAGATCGTCAAGGATGTCAAACCGGCTTTATCCAAGCTGTCGCTCCCTCCAGGGTATAAAATCGAATGGGGCGGAGAACACGAAAACATGATCGAGACGTATCTAGAGATGAGCGTCGCTTTCGCGTTGAGTGTCTTGGTGATTTTTCTGGTGCTTCTGTTCCAATTCCGCAATATCAAAGAAACGCTCATTGTGATGCTGACGATTCCTTTGAGCCTGTTCGGAGGCTTTCTGGGGTTGCTCGTCACGCAAAACCCGTTCGGCTTCACGTCCTTTGTCGGTCTGATCAGTTTGTCGGGGCTCGTGGTTCGCAACGCCATCATTCTGATGGATTACGCCGATGAATTGGTGCAAAAGGGCACGTCCATTCCGGAGGCGGCTCTCCTGGCCGGGAAAAGACGGATGCGCCCGGTCTTTCTGACGGCCAGCGCCGCGGCCATCGGCGTCATTCCCATGATCCTTTCCGGTTCACCGATGTGGAGCCCCCTGGCCGCCGTCATCTCCGTGGGAATCATGATGGCGATGGCGATCTCTTTGGTGCTGGTGCCGGTGCTCTATGCGCGGGCGATCAAACCGTCCGATAAACCGCGGCTCTTCGACCGCGACGACAGGCGGGAAAAGTCGGTCGTCCTTCCCGGGGGGCTGGGCTTGCTCGTCCTTTTACCGCTTTTTTTTCATCCATCCGTCGTCATCGCCCAGGAAAATCCCGAGAGGCTGAATTTGGAAAAGGTCATGGATCTGGCTGTTCAAAACAGCCGCCTCGTGGCGGTCAAACATCTCCAAATCGAGGAGAAAAAGCATAAGGTGATCGAAGATCGGATCAAGTATTTTCCGGCCGTCAACATCGGCGTCGGTTATCAGTACCAAAGTGACAACGGAGGTTTATCGGTTCCAAAGGGCGTTTTGGGACAGTACACCGTGGGGCCGGTGACGATTACGGTCCCCTCTTCGGAAACGAAGTTGGATTTCGGGGCCGCAAGCGTCGTCGCCGCAGGGATTGTGGCCTATCAGCCGGTGTCGCAAATCCCGAAAATCACGGCCGGTGTTCAAGTCGCCAAAACGGACCTGGAAATCGCAAAAATCGAGGGCGCAAAGGCGGCCCAACAGGTCAAACAAACCGCCGAAAAACTTTACTATGGGCTCTTGATTCTACAGAAACAAAAGGAGGAGGCGCTGCTCAAGCGGGAACTGGCGGAAAAAAAGCTCTACGACGTGGAAAGCGCTGTGCTCGCCGGAAAGACCTCACGGTCGAATCTGACCGGTCTGAAGGCAAACGTGGCCGACGAAGAACAAAATCTTTTGAAAATCAGTATCCAGATCGAGGATTATTCCGCCGACTTGAAACGGTTGATCGGAATGCCGGCTTCGTCTTCCTTTGTTCTCGACCCCATCCATTTTGATTCCTTCGACAAGACGCCGCCGCCTGAAGAGTACGCCAGTTTGAAGTCCTTGCAAACGAATTATGATCTGAAAATCGCCAGACTTTATAAAGCCAAGGCCAAGCACGCCCTCGATGCCAGCCGTTTCAGCTATCTGCCCGACTTCGGCATTTTGGGCGGCTACCTCTATCTCAACAGCGACCGGTCGTTCGGCGTCACGGGTCAAAGCTCGATGGGGCAGATCCATTTGGGTTTGAATTCCAATTGGAATGTTCAAGACGCGTTCATCGGCGTGGCGCTTCGGTGGAATGTTCAGGATATGTTCAGCAATATCTATGTGGAAAAGCAGCGCGAAGCCCTTGAACGTCAGGCCGCGGAGGGGCTGGCCAACACGCGGGAACAGGTTTTTACGGACATTGCCAAAACGAGGCGCAAGTTGATCCAATCGGCTGAATTGATGAACGTTGCGGCAAGTGTTTTGGCCTATCGCCTCGAAGACTTGAAAATTCAGACAGATCGACGAGAGGCGGGGCTGAACCTCGAGGCGGATCTGATTTTGGCGAAAGCCGCTGTGGCCAAAGCGGAGGGAGACGTGCTGGCCGCTCGGCTCAATTACCGGATGGCCTGGACGGAATTAAAGATCCTCACCGGCGACTTTTAGCGTCGGTGGTTTTGGATGAAGAACCATCACGGCCTGTCCCCAAAAATCGCGCGTCCGACGCGGACAATGGTGGCGCCTTCCTCGACGGCGATTTCAAAATCGTTGGTCATGCCCATGGACAATTCAGCCATCGACACGCCGGGGATGTGCGCCGCGGCGATCTCGTCGCGAAGTCGGCGAAGGGCGATGAAGTAGGGACGGGCCAGTTCCGGATCGTCGACGTAAGGAGGCATGGTCATCAGGCCTTGAAGACTCAAGTTCGGTAAAGCGGAGATTTGCCGGACAAGCGCCGGGACGTGCGATGGATTCGCGCCGTTTTTGGAGGATTCACCGCTGACGTTCACTTCAACGAGCACTTTCAAGACGCGGTTGTGCCGGCCGGCTCTTTTGTCGAGTTCCAAGGCGAGTTCGATGCGGTCCAAGGAGTGAATCCAGTCGAAAAGTTGAACCACGTATTTGGCTTTGTTGGTTTGCAGATGGCCGATCATGTGCCATTCGACGCCGTGTCCGACGGCGGGAATTTTCTCGCGGGCTTCCTGAACGTAATTTTCTCCCAGGCAAGTGACACCGGCGTCGATGGCTTGTCGGATGCGTTCCGGGGAGACGGTTTTACACACGGCCATCAACCGGATGCCTTGGGGGTCCCGTCCGGAGCGGATAGCCGCCGCTTGGATTCTTTGGGTGATATCCGCGATGTTTTCAGCGACGGTGCGGCTCATGATGTCCACCTGAAATGAACGGGGCTCAGATGCTTCAATTCCTCCAAAACCTCGCAAAGCGGGAGCCCGATCACGTTGGTATAGGATCCGCGGATCGATTTGATGAAGTAGGCGCCTCGCCCCTGAACGGCATACCCCCCCGCTTTATCGTAAGGTTCGTCACCGTTGACGTACCAGTCCATTTCTTCGACGGAGATCTTTTTGAATTGCACGGAAGAACGGACGACCCGTGTTTTCAGAAGCCCTCCGGTTGGACCGATGAGCGTAAAGCCTGTATAGACGCTGTGCGTCCGGTTGCTCAATCGTCGAAGCATGTCACGCGCCTGCTTTTGGTCCTTGGGTTTGCCTAAAATCATGCCATCGATGACGACGATCGTGTCCGCCCCCAAAACCAGCGATTTCGGATGACGAAGGGCGACCGTTTGGGCTTTGTTCCGGGAGAGCCGCCGGACATGACGCGCCGGTGTCTCGCCTGCTTCGCGGGACTCATCGGCAAACGCCGGAATGACTTTGAATTTCAAGCCGACCGATCGTAAAAGATCCCTGCGTCTGGGTGAGGCGGAAGCCAAAATGAAAGGAAATGAAAGTGAGATGGTCATGCGTACTTTTCCCTGATGTTCATCAGGGGCTATATTCCAGATAAACGCAGGTCTGTCAATTGCAAATTACCGTTGCAACTTTCCCGCTCTTAACGTAGGAAAAAACAGGTTGAATTTGGCAATCATGGGTGGTGGGAAGAAAGATGAAAGAAAAAATCATGCGTATGGCCGTGGCGCTTTTGGTGATGCTGTCTTTTGTCCATGTTGCGTGCGCGGCGGAGAAAATCGTGCAACTGACGGTTCCCGGTTGCCTGTCTTGAGGCGCCAACAAAAGGATAGGGACTATCCTTTCGACCGTGGGCGGTGTCCAGAAGTATATGACCCAACAGCCCAATCGTCTCATCATCGCCTTTGATGACGAAAAAACATCGCTTCAGACCATCGTCAAAGCGCTCAAGAAGGGGAATTTCCCCGTCCAGGGTAAACCCGTTTATCTGGAGAGATACCCCGTCATCGATCATA
>CAZPTW010000130.1:0-7845 GCA_964589235.1 uncultured Smithella sp.
CTTTTCACCGTTCAATACCTCATGGAATATGGTTTTTTGGGATTTTCCGCCGCCTTATTGTGGATGATGTTCGACAGTCACAAAGACAGGATGGCGCTCGACCAATACCGCGTGATCACGGAACACGCCAATGACGCCATCTTGGTGATCCAAGAGGATGTCTGTGTTTTTTCCAATATGGCCTGCGACACACTGTTGGGTTTTTCGATCATTGGACGGAAATGCGAAGAACTGTTTTCCCGCGCCGCCGTCAAGGACCGGCCTCGCCTTATACAGTATTACAGAGACCTACAGCAATCCAAGTCGATCGGGGAGACGCTGGTTTTTCGTCTGCTTTGCAACGAGGAAACGATCATGCATCTTGAAATACGCGCCAACGGCATTTCCTTCCGCAATCGACCGGCTATTCTCATCATCGGGCGCGACATCACGGAACGCATACATAAAGAACAGGCCCTCCGGGAGCAGGAAGAAAAACTTCTCCGGCTCAGAAAAATGGAATCGCTGGGGCTTCTGGCAGGCGGCGTCGCCCATGACTTGAATAATGTCCTCTCCGGCATTGTCAGCTACCCGGAGCTGCTGGAGTTGAATCTTCCCCAAGACAGCAGCCTTAGGCAACCACTTGCGGCAATCCATGAGGCCGGTATCCGAGCGTCGGTGATGGTTCAGGATTTGCTCACCGTCGCCCGCGGCGTATCCATCGCCAAAGAGTCCTGTGACTTAAACGCCATCATTGAGTCTTATTTGACATCGCCGGAATATCAAAAGCTCTTGCATTACCATCCCCAAGTCGCGGTGGAGTCCTCGCTGGACAACGCGTTGCTAAACGTCAAGGGGTCGGCGGCACAGTTACGCAAGGTTGTCATGAATCTGGCCTCCAACGCGGCGGAGGCGGTCGTCCATTCAGGCAAAGTTTTCATCCAAACCACCAACCGGCTTGTCGAAAAACCCCGCGAGGGATATGAGACGATCCCACCCGGCGAATACGTCGTTTTGACCGTGTCCGATGACGGACCGGGAATCCTCCCGGAAGATCTCCAGCGCATTTTTGAACCCTTTTACAGCAAGAAAGTCATGGGCCGAAGCGGCACAGGCCTGGGACTGACGGTGGTTTGGAATGTCGTGCAGGATCATGACGGATATATCGACATCGCAAGCGGACCCTCCGGCACAACCTTCGACATTTACTTTCCGGCGACGCGCGAAGCGGTTATCGGCCGCAAGAGAGGAAAGACTTCCTCCCTTGAAAGAGGCAGCGGCCAGACGATTCTGGTCGTCGACGACGTGAAAACCCAGTGCGACATCACTTGCATGATGCTGGAGGCGCTGGGATATCGGGCTTTTGCGGTGGAAAGCGGCGAAGCGGCCGTCGCATATCTCAAAGACCACCCGGTTGACCTGGTGATTCTGGATATGATCATGGATCGCGGCATGAACGGACGCGATACCTACGATCACATCCTGAAAATCCGTCCCGGGCAAAAGGCCATCATCATGAGCGGACAGGCCAAAACGGATCTCGTCTCGGAAACCTTGCGCATGGGCGCGGCCTTATATTTGAAAAAACCCCTGATTCTCCAAGAATTGGGTCAAGCCGTCAAAGAAGTCTTGTCGCCTTAGCACCATTCCAACATCCGGATGACAAGGCGGCGCTCATCTAACGTTTTCCGTCTGGGTCACTCAGACCCCATGCGAATCACCCCATCCAACCGGCTCGGTCTTTTGCCCCTCATCGATCAGCCATGATCCGTCGGCCGTCAGATGCAATCCTTCTGTCCCTTCGGATCTTCCTCGACCAATCCCGCCTCGAGCCGCCGGGCGGAAAGATCTTTTCCCGAGGCTCGTCAGCGCCGCTTCTTGAATCGCCCCGCGCATCCGTTCGGAAACGGCGCAATGGGCCGATCCCAAAGACGGATAACGTTGACCTTGCCGCCAAAGACGAGACGTTTTCCATCCGACGTCATCGCCAAGGAAACCGCATCCCGGCTATAACCGGTAAGTCTCGCGGTAAACTCTCCGCCCAGAGAAGAGCTCACGCTGTCAGAGGCATCCAAGATCCAATTTCTGTCCCTGTCTTCCCAGCAGCCATTCATGGCAAGATGGATTCGGCAGGGCGGATCTTTTTTTCTTTTCGGCGATGTGTCACCAAATCACGAAAGTGTTAAAGGGGGAGCGGCGCCTCGTCTCGAAAGGAAGCCCAATGGTTTCGTTTTCGCCGCCGGAGGCGTAACAGTCTATGCAACGGACGTTGCAGGCGGCGGTCGTAAAAAGGACGACGATCGTCGGCTTGAAAGGCGTTCGTCCGGCTCCCTCCGGCATAGGGAAATCCGGATCGTCAACACCGACCGCTTTTAAAAAGCGGCGCGCTTCATCGTTGTTTTTGCCCGACGCAACCGTTTCTAAGTCCGCAAACGAGAGCGCCAGATCGATGACGGCGCGGTCGGCGACAAAGGCCAGAGGTTGAAGAGGCCGGTAAAGAATGAATCGGTCCTGAAACGGGATGATGTAAAGATGACGGCCTTTTCTTTCTTCTTCTTTCGAGGCGCGATCCATCCACCTGCGTCATTCATATCCGGACACCCGGTGTTTTGCGAGGTTTAGATAGGATCAAAAGGTCTTCATCGACAGAAAGACGCAAGGCCGGTCAGCCAAAACAGGAAACGGCATCGATATCGGCATCCTGCCAGGCGGCGAAGGTTTCCCGGTATTCCTGGACGCGATCGTAGGTCAACGTCTCTGTGTAAACGCAGTCGTCGCCGGCGCACGTGAACCGGACATTTCCCATCGGATCGATTACGGAGGAATTCCCGCTGTAAAAAAACCCTTTGCCGTCTTTCCCCACCCGGTTGACGCCGATCACATAGCACTGATTCTCGACGGCTCTCGCCGGAAGCAAAAGCTTCCAATGAGGCGCGCGCTTGGCCGGCCAGTTGGCGATGAAAATGGCGGTATCATAAGCATTGCCCAGATTCCGACACCAAATGGGAAATCGCAGGTCATAACAGATGAAAGGTCTGATCTTCCACCCGTTGACTTCAACGGTGAGCCGCGCGTTCCCGGCGGAGAACACCTCGTGCTCGCGGGCCATTCGAAAGAGGTGTTTTTTGTCGTACGTCAAAATGCCACCGTCGGGCTTTGCCCAGATCAGCCGATTGTAATACTTCCGATCGTCTTCAATAATGACGCTTCCCAGAACATGGGCCTTTTTTTGAACGGCTTTTTCAGAAATCCAAGAGGCCGCCCTTCCATTCATCGGTTCGGCAAGCTTTTTCGCGTTCATCGTGAAACCTGTGGAAAAGGTCTCCGGCAGGATGATGAGATCCGTTTTTTCGGTGATATCGTCCATCTTTCGGTCCAGCAGGTCGAGGTTGGCGTCGATGTCCTCCCAGATAAGGTCCGTTTGAATCAGCGTGACGGTTAAATCCTGCATCATGTCTCCACGTCTTGAAATCAATTGACGGTTTTTCGGGCCCGATGAAATCCCGAAATTTTTCCATATTGAAACCGCCCGGCTCTTCTAACATTTACACCTTCATTTGACAACCCCGCCTTTGTCTAGACGCCTTTCAAACGGAAAGAGACCCGGGGAGGTGATCTCCCCGGGTCTCTTTTTTGTCCTGACAGAATGAAAGTTCAGGGTCCAACACGCCTTAGAACGACAGCGTCAGCTTGTTGATCAACAGGTAGTTGTTCTGAAGCTCGTTGGTGTCGGATGTGCCTTTGAAGTACTTGCCGGTGAACAGGTAGCCTGCCCCCAGCATATACGACAGGTTGTTGGTGATTTTATACGTCGCGGTGGCGTCGATTTCCCAACCGTAGTCGTTGAACTGGAAGCCCGCGGGCTTTACGACGGCGTTGGCATAGGACACAGACAGATTGATGTCGAGCGCGTCCACGGGGCGTACGCCGGCTTTCAACTGGAAGAAGTAAGCGTTCGACATGCCGTTGGAGTTAGGGGTGACGCCGTCCGTGTTGTTGGTGGAACCGCTATAACCGGCCAAACCACCCGCCCAGTAGGACCGTTCAAAGTTCCAGAGAATCAGACAGGGATTCCAATCCGTACCGCCGGTGAGAAGCCCCGTTCTTCGGGTCGGATTCGGATTTCCGTAGGCCGCGCCGACGCTGTATTCGCCGGGATTGATCTGGCCGTCCAAGAAGGCAAACGTGCCGCCCACATAAGCGATCCCGAAATCGGCATCCGCGTTGATGTAGGCCGCCCAACTGTCGATTCTCGCCGTCGGGTTGCCGAATCCGGCCAGGGGGCCGGTTGTGTTGTAATCAAAGCTGCCGTGGGTGTAATTGAGTTCCCCCTCCACGGACACAGGCCCGAACCTCAGTTTCCAGTAAGGCAGATGGGAAAACGTCTGATACGTCAATCCGATCAAGCTCGCTTTTCTTGTTGCATTGCGGTTCCAGCGGAACAAATATCCGACATTACCGAATTTCAATCTGTAAATCACAAAGCCCAGGTAGCCGTTGGCATCTCCGTCCGTGTAAGTCGTCGCGTTATTGACGACGGAGTAGCTGTTGTCCACTTCTTTAATAATCTGGAGGCCGACCACCGCGGGGCCGAAGCCACCCGCCCAGGTCACTTTTAATGCCGGTATCGATCGGTCGCCGAAGACCGTGCCCCAGGCGTAATCGTTCTGAGCCCCCACCGAGAATTGGCCGATCGGGGAGGTGTACTGCACATAGGCATGATCGAAGGCGATGTTTTCATTCTCGGCGCGGGTTCCCGCCGAATCGTAAACCGTCGCCGTCGTGCTTCGGGTGGCACCCCATTGTCTTTCCAGGACATCCACACGGGTCAGAAGACACAAACCCGGGGCAACGACAAAGTTTGCGTCCAAACGCAATCTCTGAAAGTAAAAGGCCGTACTGGTTCCGGCGTTTTTCTGCAACGACGTTTTATCCATGTACATGCCCGCCGCAAAAAATTCACCGCCGATCTGAACGTCGACGGCCATAGCCGCTGTACTGAGGGAGACAATCAGCCCTAGAGACAGCAAAACTAACCATAATCTTTTCATTTTTCCCTCCGTAGAACAAACTTAAGATTCGTGTTTCCGCCTTTTTCCCGAAACGGGCGCTTCGTTCAAAAGGCGACTCTTTTCCCTGCTTTTCGAGCTTGACTTTCGAACTTCTCTTTCTTTCTGTCAGGTGGTGGCCTAGAGCTATCAATGACATGCCTGTTTTGTCAAGGTGATTTTGTCAGACATCCGGCGGCCGCTGCTGAAAGCATCTCAATAATTTGAAATCTTTAGAAATATTTATTTTGGTTCGGCCTCTTCTTGTACCGGCGACGGATGCGAATCGGCAGTCGACCGATACAACGCAATCGCGAGACCACAACGATTTCCGGCAATTCATCCTGCCGTTGAAGCATCGCGTCTGTCCTTTTCCTGATGGATCTTCAAAGCCGTCGCTAGGCGCGCCGCAAAGCGAATGGTTGGGAACGCATGCCGAAGATGAAGTCCCATGCCGCTTTTCTCTATCCGAAAGATTCGAAATCCAAAACGCCGCCTTCCGGCCGACCTTTCAGGCAAAGCCGCGTTTTCCCGGAAATTCATCCGCCGCGCATCCGCGATAGACCGCCCTTCATGACGCATTGATTTGATGTTGGAATTCAAGTAAAGTGCGGGTCAAAAATGGACAATCCCTATGGTCAAGGCAATTTTTTGGGACAATGACGGCGTTTTAGTGGAAACGGAAGGCCTTTTTTTCAAGGCCAATCAGGACGTGCTTGCGGAAGTCGGTGTGTCCTTGCAGTGGCGTCAGTTCGAAGAAATCTCTTTGAATCGAGGCGGCAGCGTCCTGCAACTGGCGGCCCAGCCGAAGACGGAAGCATTTTATCATCTGCGACAGAAACGGGATCGCCGATATGCCGACTTCCTCGCCCGCGAAAACCTGGTGATCGACGGTGTCCGGGAAACCCTCGAAGCGATCAAAGGCCGGTATGTCATGGGGATCGTGACGAGTTCCAGCCGAGAGCATTTCGAGATCATTCACAGGCAATCGCAACTTTTGCCTTACTTCCAATTTGCTTTGACCCTGCAGGACTGCACACGGTTCAAACCTCATCCCGAGCCCTACCTCAAAGCCGTTTCACAAAGCGGCTTTCCCCCGGAGGATTGTCTCGTCATCGAGGATTCACCCCGCGGTTTGGCTTCCGCCGTCGCGGCTGGCCTCCGGTGTGTCGTCATTCCAAGCCGATTCACCCGCCGATGCTCCTTTGTGGGGGCCTATGCCATTTTGGAAAGCATCAAGGACCTCCCGTCGCTCCTTGGCCGATTGTAAGCGATCCATGAACGGTGAAGACGGCCTCCCACACCCGAAAGAGGGCAGGAATCGAACAACTTAGGGGATTTTTTTTCGGTACGACCGCGTTTCTTCGTCAGATCCGGCTTCCCGTGCCCCCTAAAAAAATCGGACAGTTCATCGAACGGCCGATGAACTGTCCTCAAAACGTTCCGGATCTCTCAGTCGGTTCGAAAGCCGATCATTCCCCCCAGCCGTTTTTGCCTTTGCATCGATCGAGGTTTGGATCCATCCAAGGCAAAATCTTTTCGGCGGGGATTCTATAGATCGGACCGGCATAGGAGGCGTTTTTAAACCAGTAATATGGAGGAATATTGAAAGATACTTTCTGCGCCTCCGGCGGCACATATTCGACCACCGCCAAATCCTGAATGGCCTTGTGATCGCAGGCTCTCATTTTTAGAACCTTGCCGTTGACAATGCGATAAGCGTCGTTTTCCCAAAGAGCGATGATCTTTTCCGGATCCAGCGTTCCGGCGCGCTCCACGACACTGAAAAGCCAATAGGTCTGCATCAGCCAAATGGCGCCGCTTGCGGTGGCGTGCTGGTAGGCGAGCGTATTGAACGGCGGCGTCTTCCACTTGTTTTTCCACAGATTCAGCCACGTGTTGTAAAACTTGATCTCTTCTTTGGTCTTGAAAAACGGGTTCGACACACTATAGGGGGTAATGTTCATCAATCCTTTGGTGCCCTCGACCCCCACTTCGTTTAAGAAGTTCGTGTTGTCCATGTAAACGTTGGCAAAAGGCAGCGTAATGCCCATCTGCCTGGCCTGCTTGAGGAGGTTTCCGGCATCCGGCAGCCAATCCCCGGTAAAAATGACCTCCGCGCCGGAACTCTTGACCTTTTCCAGGTAAGGGGCGTAATCCGTCAAAAACAGTTTGTGAAAATCTTCGCCGACGACTTGCGCTTCCGGGTAGTACTCTTTGAGGCCCTTCTTGAAGCTTTCAGCCAGAATCCGGCCGAAGGCATAATCTTGATTGAGGATGTAAAACTTCTTCTCTTTTTTACGGATCTGACCGTAGAAATAAGCCATGCCTCGGGCGATCTGCTCGGTCGAATAAGAAGAATGGAAAGCGTAACGCGAAAAGTTGTTGGCGTCTTGAAGGTCGTCGGCCAGGCAGGGAACGTTGATGGCGATGATTTTGTACTTGTTTGCCGTTTCATTGATAATTTTCATGAAATGGCTGCCGTCGGTTCCCCAGAAGAAATGAACTTTTTCCTGAAGCGCCATTCTTTCCGTGATCTTTTTGCATTGATCCGGTTTGGACATGTGATCGGCTTTGATGACCTGAATCAACTTTCTTTTTCCGTCCACCCAAAGACCGCCGCGCTTGTTGATATCGTGGGCCACCCACTGGGCAATGAAGAAATAGCTCATCCCGTTGAAAGCGCTGGGGCCGGAAAAGGCGGCGACAACGGCGATCTTGATCGTGTCTCCTTCGGGAATCACGGGATTGGCGGGATCATAATCGGACATGTCGCTCATCTTGTTGACATCAAACGCGGCATTGGCGTGGGCAAGCG
>CAZPTW010000131.1:0-7815 GCA_964589235.1 uncultured Smithella sp.
TTTTTCACATCGTCGGCTTTTTGCTGAAAGGACGTGTAGGTGGAAAGCCTTTGCAGTCCGAACGCCTCCTCTTTCGAAAGGAGGTCGGCGACGGCGTCCGCCCGGACGCGGCCGTTTGCGGCGTGGCACCCGTAAATGCGCAGGCTGCCGCCGTGGGTGGGCAGCTCTTCGACATCGTAGACCGTCAACCCAACCGCCTCAAAAATCCGGTTGACGGTATAGAGCGACAGATAGGCGTAATGCTCGTGATAGATGGTGTCGAATTGAACGGACTCGATCAGTTTCAGAAGATGGGGGAACTCCAGCGTGATCGTGCCGCCGGGCTTGAGCAGCGTTTTCATCCCGGCGGTGAAGTCCATGATATCCGGCACGTGGCATACACGTTATTGCCGATGATCAAGTCGGCCTGTCGCCCGTCGGAGGCCAGCCGCCGGGCGAGTGTTTGATCAAAAAATTGCCGCAAAACGGGGATGCCGAGCCTTTCGGCGGCTTGGGCGGTTCCCGCCGTCGGTTCGATGCCGAGGCAGGGAATGTTCCGGCGGACGACGTTTTTGAGCAGATAGCCGTCATTGGAGGCGATTTCGACGACAAAACTGTTTTGATCGAGCCCCAGACGCGGGCAGATCATCTCGACGAAATCCGCCGCGTGATTCAACCACGTGGAAGAGGTGGACGAAAAATAGGCGTAGTCGTCTCGGAAAAGGTCATCCGCTCGGGCGTCGGTTTGTGTTTGAACAAGCCAGCAGGAATCGCAGACAAGCACCGAGAGCGGGAAAAACAGTTCCGGCTTGCGCAAGTCTTCGGCGGAAAGATACGCGTTGGACGGAGGCGCGGCGCCCAGATCGATGAAGGGATGGGACAGAGGCGTCCCGCAGAAACGGCAGTTCATCCGTCGATTCCTCCAAAGGTCTTGTCCAAGAGAGGATAGCGGCGATCCCGCGATGAAATCACGTCGACCGGCAGAGGCCAGGCGATGTTGAAGGCGGGATCGTCAAATCTCACCCCGCGCGCGTCATCCGGGCTGTAAAATTCCGAGTGCTGATAGAAGACTTCCGTGTCGTCGACGAGCGTCTGATAACCATGGGCGAAACCTTCAGGGATATAAAGCGACAATCGATTGTCACAGGTGAGATCCTGAGCGAACCACTGTTTGAACGTGGGGGATCCGCGACGCAAGTCGATGATGACGTCGTAAATCGCGCCGGCCGTGCAACGCACGAGTTTGACCTCGGCGCGCGGCGGCATTTGAAAGTGCATCCCGCGCAGGGTTCCTTTTCTCGGGTTGAAGGAGATATTGCATTGGACGAGATCCGGTTTCAACCCATGTTCTTGAAATGCACGCCGGCAAAAGACGCGGGCGAAAAAGCCTCGTTCATCCGCGATCCGTTCGGGGTCGATGACAAAAGCGCCTCTGAGGGGAGTTTCCAGAAATCTCATTTTTGTGTCCATGTCAGCTTCTTGCCGCGCGCGTCTTCCACATAGGCGCGGATTTGTTCCGCGCTCGTGACCTCGCCTCTCTCGTAGTAGGCGCGATACCACGCGGCGGTTTTCTCGACAGCTTTCCGGGTGTCCCACACGGGATGCCACCCAAGATGCAATCGCGCCTGAGAGCAATCCAAGCGTAAAAGCCCCGCTTCATGGAGTTGGTCGGTCGTTTCCGAAACCCGGTAACGCAGTTTCGGCCAACATGTTTGCATCAGCGCGGCGAGGTCGCCGACGCGGACGTTTTCTTCCTCCGTCGGGCCGAAATTCCAGGCGCGGGCGCAGGAGGTTTGTCCTTCCAAGAGTTTTTGTCCCAGAAGCAGGTACCCGCTTAAAGGTTCCAGGACATGTTGCCATGGACGGCTCGCCTGGGGGTTGCGGAGATCGACGTTTTCGTTTCGAGTGACGGCGCGGATGAGATCCGGGATCAGTCGGTCCGCCGCCCAGTCGCCGCCGCCGATGACGTTGCCCGCGCGGGCGCTGGCGATGAGTGTTTCGTGGCTTTTCCCGTAATCTTGGAGATTGAAGAAGGAGTTACGCCAGCAGGCGGTGACGATTTCGGCGCAAGCTTTGGATGCGCTGTAGGGATCATACCCTCCCATCGGATCGATTTCGCGGTAACCCCAGGGCCATTCGCGGTTTTCATAACATTTATCGCTGGTGACAATGATCACGGCCCTGACCGACGGGCAGGTCCGCACCGCCTCCAGAAGGTTGACCGTGCCCATGACATTGGTAAAGATCGTGTCCAATGGGGTTTGGTAGGACTGCCGCACGATCGCCTGCGCCGCGAGGTGAAAAATGATGTCCGGTTTTTGTTTTTGAACGGCCTGTCTGAGCTTGTCGGCGTCGCGGATGTCACCCATCACAGAGGCGACGCCGAGGTCCAGCAGGTCGAAATGGTTCGGTTCGCTTGGCGCGGGCAAAGCGACGCCGGCGACTTTCGCCCCCATCTGGGAAAGCCACAAGGCAAGCCAAGACCCCTTGAAACCCGTGTGTCCGGTGATCAAAGTTTTTTTGCGGGCATAAATCTTTCCAAACATCGTTAGGCGATTCCTATTGCCAAATTTTCCACTTGGCCTGTCCGGTGGTCCACATCTGTTCCAGAATGGCCTTGTCACGCATGGCGTCCATGCACTGCCAGAATCCGCTATGTTTGTAAGCGACGAGCTGATGATCTTCAGAGAGTTTACGAAGCGGGTAGTCCTCCCACATCAAGGCGTCTGAGTGATCCGGCAGATAGTCAAACACCTCCGGTTTGAGGACAAAAAAGCCGCCGTTGATCCATCCGCCGTCGCCTTGCGCCTTTTCTTGGAAACTCGTTACGCGCCCGGCCTCGTCGAGCCCCAAAAGCCCGAACCGTCCCGCGGGCTGCACGGCGGTGACCGTGGCGATTTTTCCGTGACGATGATGATAGTCGATCAACTGCTGGAGATTGATATCCGCCAGGCCGTCGCCATACGTCAGCAGAAATTCTTCCTGACCGATATAGGGCCTGGCCCGTTTCAAGCGGCCAGCCGTTTGCGTGTTCAGCCCCGTATCCACGAGAGTGACGCGGAATTTTTCGGTGTTGGATCGGTGGACTTCGAAACTGTTCGTCAGAAGATTGACGGTGACGTCCGAATTATAGACGTAGTAGTTGAGAAAATATTCCTTAATCATGAAGCTTTTATAACCGACGCAGAGGATGAATTCATGGAACCCCTGCGTTTCGAAAATTTTCATCAGATGCCAAAGGATGGGCTTTTCGCCGATTTCAATCATCGGTTTGGGCTTGAGGTAAGATTCCTCCGAGATGCGGGTTCCGGCCCCGCCGGCAAAAATAACGACTTTCATAAACTTGATCCCCTTTCGTCTGTGGATCTCGCGTCAGAAATCAACCATCGTAAGAAGCAATATTGGTGCCATGTTCGTTATGATGCTGTAATATGTTGATAATAAAGATGAATATGGAACAGCGGCTTTGGTGGGGAGGCAATCGGGCCGACTCAAAAGGTCAAATTATTGACAACTTGGAGCGTACCCTTCCGGGGTGTCCGTCAAGAATCGTTCGACGGCCTCCCCTCAAAGATGACGGAATCAACCCTCGGATGAAGATAAAAAGATGGGATGGATGACCGCTCCTTTTTTTGAAGACCAAGCAAAAAAAAGGCATGGCGGATCCGCCATGCCCGGGTGCCCTGACCATCCGTTCGTTATTTTTTCTTTTTCACCTTGCTGAGAAGATCGCCGAACGTTCCCATGGTTTTGGGGGCTTTCGGCATGTAGTCTCGGTAATCGTCCCCCTCTTCGTCGGCCGCGGCTTCCTTCCCGTCGTCCAGCGCCGCGAGATCGAGGGATATTTTTTTGTTGTCGCGGTCGATTTTTTCGATTTTCACGTCCATTTCCCGACCGACGGAAAGGACATCACTGGGGTGTTTGATCTTTTTGCCCTTTCCCAGCTTGGAAATGTGCACAAGGCCGTCGACACCCGGTTCCAGTGTGATAAAAGCGCCGAAATCCGTCAGGCGCGATACTTTGCCTTTATGAATACTGCCCTCGACGTACTTGCGGATGACATCGTTCCAAGGATCGGGCAACGTGTCTTTGTAAGAGACCGTGATCCGGTCCTTTTCCCAATCCAGATGAATGATCACCGCCTCGATGACATCGCCCGGTTTGAAAACGGATTTGACGTCCTCCACACGGCCCCAGGCCATTTCCGAAACCGGCAGGAGCGCCTGAACGCCGCCGAGATCGACAAACGCGCCGAAATCGTGAACCGACGTGATCACGCCTTGGACCGCCATGCCTTTTTGGAGGGAGGATTTCAGTTTTTCGACTTTTTCCAGCTCGATTTTTTCGAGAATCGGCCGGCGCGAAAGGACGATCTTGCGGCCTTTTTCGCCGTATTCGATGACAATGAAATCAAACTTCTTCCCGACGAAAACCGAAGGATTGTCGATTTTGCGGCGGTCCATCTGCGAAAAGGGGCAAAATCCCGAAATGTTTGCGCCGATTTTGACCGAAAAGCCGCCTTTGATCTCCTTTTCCACAAGCGCGTTGATTGGAATTTGATTTTGATAGGCATTGACAAGGAAGTCGTCCACACTCTTTTTGGATTGCAGCTTGGTGGTGAAGAGTTTTTCGCTGTGGCGTGAGGAGAGGAAATAGGCGGTGATGGTGTCTCCCTCTTTTACGGTCAGGCGGCCTTCATCGTCGACCAACTCCTTGCGGTCGAGATACCCCTCGCTTTTGGCGCCCAAGTCGATGAAAACCCACTCCGGCGAGATCTTGACGACGACGGCTTCGACCTTCTCCCCGGGCGAAAACCGTTTGGGCTTTAGGCTTGACGCTTCAAGCAATTCAGCAAAACTCTTATGTTCTTCCATGGTTTGTTTCCTCAAATAAAAAAATTTATGCTGTGATGACGGCGAATTGGTTGCTTCGGAATGAAACCGGAATGGTGCGATAAGCAAATTGCCAACGAGTCACGGTCACGTTTGATATTTATCATGAAATTCTATTTTATCCCACAGAAAATTGTCCGTTTACGACGAAATCGACCCCACCCTCAGAAAAAGAGATGGATAATTTCAGAAAGATATATTAAGGGTGGTCATCAAATACTTAAGGAGTTTGATGACTTATGCGTTTTGAAATCTCCCGCGGCGGAAGCGGTCTCACCTATGAAATCCGCAATATCGTCATGATCGCCAAAAAAATGCAGGCATTCGGCCTCAAAATCATCTGGGAAAATATCGGCGATCCCGTGCAGAAGGGGGAAAGAATACCGGATTGGATGAAAGAGGTGCTTACCGAAATCCTCAAGGAGGATGCTTCTTATGCCTATTCCCCCACCAAGGGGATGGATGAAACACGCCAGTTTATCGCCGAGCGCACCAATGCCCGAGGAAAAACGCAAATTACGGCCGAGGATGTGATTTTCTTCAATGGTCTGGGGGATGCCATCGCCCGCGCCTACAGCTCCATCCAAGTGGATGCCCGCATGATCATGCCCGAGCCCACCTATTCCACGCATCTCATGGCCGAGGTGTTGCATGCTTCGTTTCCCCCCAATACTTATCGGATGAACCCGTACAATAATTGGCATCCGGACTTGCGGGAATTGGAACATAAAGTTCGCAGCCACAAAGCCATCGTCGGCATTCTGATCATCAATCCCGACAATCCCACGGGATTTGTCTATCCGGTGGAGGCCCTCGAGCAGGTCGTGCGCATCGCGCGTGAAAACGACCTCTTTGTCATCTCCGATGAAACATACATCAACATCGTCTACAATCAGAAATCCACCGTGCCCATCAGCGACGTCATCGGCGACGTGCCGGCTATCGCGATGAAAGGGATTTCCAAGGAACTTCCCTGGCCGGGCGCGCGCTGCGGATGGATGGAAGTTTATAATGCCGACAAGGATCCGATATTCGCCCGCTTCATCAATACGATCTTGCATCAGAAAATGTCGGAAGTCTGTTCGACGACGCTTCCGCAAATGGCGATTCCGCGCATCATGACCCACCCCGAATACAAAAACTATCTGCGCCAGCGCACGCAGCATTACGAAAAGCTTTCCGCCATCGCCTACGGCGTCTTGAAGGATGTGCCGTTCGTCATCGCCAATAAAACCAACGGCGCGTTTTACATGACGGTGCTTTTCAACGAATCCGTCCTCAATGAGCGTCAGCATCTCCCCATCGAAAACCAGGACATCAAAGGCTATGTGGAATCACTCACCCGCGGGGTTGAGTTCGACAAGCGCTTTGTCTATTATCTCTTGGCCTCGACCGGAATCTGTGTGGTGCCATTGACGTCATTTTTCACGCCGCTTTTGGGGTTCCGCATGACGCTGCTGGACAAGAACGTCGATGAATTTGAGTTTGTCGTCAAGACGCTGGCCGCGAAAATTACAGAGTACATCGATTCAAGCAAGTAGCAAGCGTTCCGATTCGATTGGCTGTCCGCGAGCCGAAAGTTGATCGCCCGTTAAAGAAAAGCCAGGCATTTCGGTACGTTGATCGTGAAAGACGAGTTTTCCTCTCGAGGCCGGGGGGCTCAAAAGAGATTAAAGATCGGTCAGAGGTTTGCCGATGTTCCATCAGGTCCTTTTTCGACGCGGGTTGCCGTCTCAAGTCCGACAGGATGTCTCAAGTCCATAAAGATGATCGCACTGGTTTGACGTGTCATGGCGAAATCCGCCTGGGTGAGGTGTTGCGGACAATGATCAGAAAATTTTTGACAATGATTCTTATTGCCGGCGTGATCGGTCTTTCGGGGCGGATCGGATGCGCCGACGATGAAAAAACGGTTGATATCACGGTTATGAAAAACGATACGGTGATTCATCTGTGCGAGAAATATCTGGACGATCCCTCCAACTGGCCCCGCATCGTCCAATTCAACCGCCTGCAAAATCAGGATCTGATTCGTCCGGGTCAAAAACTTCTGATTCCGGTCCGATATCTCAAAGGCGTGCCGGAACCGGGCCGGGTGGCGTCGGTCAAAGGGGACGCGGTCTATCGGATGGCGAACGATCGGACCTGGAAACCATTGAAAAAGGATGAATGGATCGGGGAAGGCGCGTCTTTGCGAACCGGGAGAGACGGGTTCGTGGAGATTTTGTTTGAAAACGGCACCACTTTCACCCTGAAGTCAGATACTGTGCTCGACATTCGTCAAACCAGCCGGAAGGCGGACAGCTCCCTTTGGCAACGTCTTATCCTTCAAGGCGGGCGCCTGATTCTTCGGCTGCGCCGGGCCCTGGGACAAGACGAGCGGATGGAAATCGACACACCGGCGGGGTCCGCGGTCGCCAGGGGGACCGATTTTCGCGTGTCGGCCTCCGACAAAACGAGCATGACCGCCGAGGTGCTGGAGGGCCAAATCGACGTCCGCGGAGGGCGTCGAACCGTGGCCCTCGAGGCGGGTTATGGAACCAAGGTGGTGAAAGGCGAGGCGCCCTCTGTGCCGCGCAGGCTATTGAATCCGCCTGACCTGTTGGAGGTGCAGGACCTCTACCGATCCTTGCCTGCGCGGATGACCTTTCGGCCCGTCGCGGGCGCGGTTTCTCATCGAGCGATCTTGTATGCTGATCCAAAGGAAAAGGATATCGTCTTTGAAAAAGTGATGCCGGCGGCCGATCCGATGGAAATCCCGTCGCTTACCGACGGCGAATATTATCTGGCGGCCAGCAGCCTGGATGACGCCCGACTCGAAGGGCCCTCCTCACCGCTCAAAAAGATCCGCGTGCGCACTCACCCTTTGCCGCCGTTTATTCAAGCGCCGCAAGCGGCCGCGGCCTATAAATCGAAATCCGTTGCGTTGAGCTGGCTTGCCGTG
>CAZPTW010000132.1:0-7778 GCA_964589235.1 uncultured Smithella sp.
AATAAACCTTTATCAAGAATTTTTTGAGCGGCTTTCTCCGTCAATAGAACCTCCGCGCATGGCTTGGCAACGGATTCGCCCTGCGCCTTGTAGACATAAAGCGGCAAGTCCGTCACATCCACGATTCTTCCCGGCTGCAGATGCCATCCTTCCTCGAGAAACGACCGCCCCAAAAGATAGACACAAATCCATGCGGGATTGCCCCATAAATAATGCTCGTGAACGGACGGATCCTGCATCTCCTCAAAGGGAAAACTTTCCAACGGTTCCGTCTTTTCTCCGTAAGGCAACCGAAGCAAAAACCGCGGTAACGCCAATCCCAGCCAAGCCGCCTCCGGCATTCCCCTCAAGAACGACCAGGTGTCTTTCACACCGGCGGCATCCCATTGATCCGGATCGGAAAGACCCAACCAAGACGGGCATCCCAAAACCGTCCGGTCCGCCGCCGAGAGGAAGGGCGCTCCAGCAACCCTCGCGATTTTGGCCATACGCCCCAAAAGTTCGATTTCGCCCGCCTCGGCCCCAAATTGATAATGGCCGACAACGACAGCCCATGGTTGGCCGCCCATCGTCTTGACCGCCTCACCGGCCAAAATCCGATAGGCGCCCGTTTTTGTCAGATCGTCTGAAGACATCAAATCGGCAGCCAGTTCTTCTTTTGAAACATCCAGGAGATAAATTTTCAGATTCTCATCCGTCTCCAACCGCTTCACCAGAAAAAGGAGCCCCCGCCACAAAGATTCAAGGGCTTGGAAGTCCGGATGATGCAAAAGTCTGCGCATCATTTCGCCTGTAATCTCATCGACAGAGGCCATCAGCTCGATCTGGTCGGGATCGGGGCTGGCGACAAGATGGGGTTCGGTGATGTCCTCGAGAAATTTTTGTATCTGCGGCTCGCCGTGAAGCGACCGGGTGACGGCCTGCCCACGCCCGGCCTCATCAATGATCCGGTCCAAAAGCCCCGTCGATGACGGCGACGCCTTCAGCGGCATCTCCCGACTCTCCCCGGAGGAAGGCTTTTTTCCCCCTTCCTTCAAAACCTTGGCAATATCTTGGGATTTCAACCGGTTTTTCAGATGCTTGACCGCATCGAAGCAGGCGAGCCTTTCAAACAGGCGGTCGGGATGAAAATCATCCATCGCGGCAAAACTTACAGAAAAGGGCTCGCGTTCTTCGCCGAGGACCGAAAGAACCAATTCGACACGGAGCTTCGCCAAAACCTCGTCGATATTGTCTCGATCGACCGATATCGGTCTTCGCAAAGCGATCCGCGAATCGCTGACCCGCCGGTTGGCTCGACCCGAAAAATCCCCCATCACCAGAATCCGAAAAGGGATTTCCTCATCGGGGATGCCCCGACCCTCCGTCATAGAGGCAACCAGATGAACGTCAATGTTTCCAAACGGAATACGGCCCGACATAAGCAACTCCTCATCCGTCTCACTGCACGTCAAAGGCAAAACCTTCACCACGCAATGACACCTTGATTTCCGAGACCGGCTGACCTGCCGCCATACGCGAGAGCAGCTCTTTGGACATCTCCGGCAAGAGGGTGTTGGTCAAAATGTGATCGATGTTTCTGGCGCCGCTTTCCACCTCGGTGCAGCGCTTGGCGATCGCCTCGACGATTTCTTCTTCGTAGCGGAAAACGACGTTTCGGTTTTCCATCATGCGCTTGGCGACTTTGTCGAGTTTGAGCTTGACGATCCGACGCAGGTTTTTGTCCAGAATCGGGTAGTAGGGAATCACTTTCAGGCGCCCGATGAACGCGGGTTTAAAATGTTTAACCAGTTCAGGCCGGATCATCTCAGCCAGCCCCTCCGGCGAGGGCATGGTTTCCTCGTCGGCGCAGACTTTCATGATGGTATCCGTCCCCATATTGGATGTCAGAATGATCAAGGTGTTTTTGAAATCAATTTTCCGCCCTTCGCCGTCTTCCAGGATGCCCTTGTCGAACACCTGATAAAAGAGTTCGATCACGTCGGGATGGGCCTTTTCCACTTCGTCGAGCAAGATGACGCTGTAGGGCCGTTTGCGCACGGCTTCCGTGAGAACGCCCCCCTCCCCGTAGCCGACATACCCCGGAGGAGACCCTTTAAGACTTGAGACGGTGTGCGCTTCCTGATATTCGGACATATTGATGGTGATGAGATTGTCTTCCCCTCCGTAGAGCAATTCGGAAAGGGCCAACGCCGTCTCCGTTTTGCCCACGCCGCTTGGCCCCACGAACATGAAGACGGCCTTGGGCTTGGAGGGGTCCTCGATGCCGGCGTGAGATGTCTGAATCATCTGCGCCAAAGCCCTCAAGGCGTGATCCTGCCCAATGATACGCTGACCGATCAGCTCTTCCAATTTCAAAACAGTGGCGATTTCATTCGTCAGCATGCGCCCGGTGGGAATTCCCGTCCAACCGGAAATCACCTCCGATATGGTCTGTCCGTCGACCTCGATTTGAACCATCGGCGAATCGCCCTGCTTTTCCTTGAGATCGGCTTTCAGCTTTGCCAATTGCTCTTTCAGAGCGCCAAGCGCTGCATCCTGGGGATTCTTTTCATGTATGTCGAGCATTTTCTGCCGCGTCTCGATGATTTGATGGGCCAGCCCGAGTTCCGCCTGCCATTTTTGATGCAACCGATCCATGTGCGTTTGAATCGACCCTTTTTCTTTCCCGAGCGCCTCGATGCGGTCGGCGCGGTCGGTCCCCATCAACGCCTCTTTTTCCAAAAGGCGAATCTCTCGTTCAATGTCTCCGATACGGCGCTGGGCCTCTTCAATAGGCGATGGAATCGTGGAAAGCCCGATCGCGACGCGTGCGCAGGCCGTGTCGAGCACGCTGACCGATTTGTCCGGCAACTGACGCGCGGGGATATAGCGATGGGAGAGACGGACGGATTCGCTCAGGGCCTCGTCCGTAATCATGATCTTGTGATGTTTTTCCAGAAACGGCGCGATCGCCCGCATCATGAAAATGGCTTTTTCCTCATCCGGCTCTTCGACTTTCACCACCTGGAACCTGCGTGCCAATGCGGCGTCTTTCTCGAAATATTTTTTATACTCCGCCCAAGTGGTCGCCGCGATCGTTCGCAATTCGCCCCGCGCCAGCGCGGGTTTGAGCATGTTGGCGGCATCCCCTGTACCGGCCGCGCCGCCAGCGCCGATCAGGGTGTGCGCCTCGTCGATGAAAAGGATGATCGGTTTGGGAGAGGCCTTGACTTCGTCAATGACCGATTTCAGACGATTTTCAAATTCGCCCTTGATCCCCGCGCCGGCTTGTAAAAGACTCAAGTCGAGCGTGCGCACATCGACATCCCGAAGGGGCGGCGGAACGTCGTTTTGCGCGATTTTCAGGGCGAACCCCTCCACGACGGCCGTTTTGCCGACCCCTGCTTCACCGGTCAGAATCGGATTGTTTTGCCGCCGACGGATCAGGATATCCACCATTTGACGGATTTCAACATCGCGTCCCAAAACGGGATCGATGTCGCCCTTGCGGGCCTTTTCCGTCAGATTGATGGTAAATTGATCGAGAGCCTTGGTGCCCTTCGCGGGGATCCCCGAAGGCGAGACGGCCGCCGCGCCCGTCGCTGTTTCGCTGTCTTCGCGTGATCCGGAAACGATATCCACCAGCTGTTGGTTCAACTTTTCGACGGAAATCTTTTTGAATTCCGCTGAATCCGACAAAAGAAGCCTCGACATTTCATCGGAATTCATCAGGGCCTGCAAAAGATACGCCGAACGAATCTGCCCGGCTTGCTGATCGATCGAAGCAATCAACCAAGCCTCTTGAATCATCGTGGGAATATTCGGAGACAAGGCGGGGTTGCGTGCATTGCCTCTTTTAAAGCCATCCAATACCTTGATCAGATCGTTGCCGAGACGTGTTTCGTTGACCTCGAAGTATCGGAATATTTTTTGAAGATCCGTATCCGGCAAATCCAGCATCTTCAGCAGAAAATGTTCGACATCGACTTCATAATGCGTTTGCGAAAGACACAAACCAGCCGCCGCTTCCAGCGCTTTCCGGCAAGTCTCGTTCAATTTGCCGACCAATGATTTGATGTTGGGTTTCGCCATAGATTCTATCTCCTTTTAGAATTTTGATGTGAGGGCTTTTTCTTCGGATCGCCGCGATCTTCCAAAACGGACTCCTGGAACGTGATATGCTGGTCTTGGATGTAGGTGACGTCCTTGCCGCTCAGCCAGGTGGTCCATCCCAAACGCGCAGGCACCATGGCGCTTTCCCCTAGGATACATTTCGGAACTTCTTCCCTCCTGAGATATAGACGGATCTCAAACTCATATTCCAGGCCTGCGGCATAGCGGATCAATGCGCAAAGCGGCTGCATGGCCTTGCGGCTCGAAAGAAAACGGGCGAATTTTTTGTACCCCATGGGACCGATGTTCACCCGAAACTTGGTTTGGCATTCCCAGATGTAACTGCCGCAAAGAGCGGTCCGCCCCAATTGCCCGTTGGAGACACCCAACCTTGTTTGCTCCGTCTCCGCCAGCGGAACCAATCGTTCGATGAACGAATCCACGCGGACCGTTTCGCCGGTGAAGCAGGAAACGGCTGATTCGATCGCCGCGGCTGAAGGCGCTGTCCGGGAAAGGAGCCCGCAGCAAAATGGAATGATCGATTCATCCGGCAATTGCATTCGCTCCAAAAGGCCGGGGGTTCCCAAACCGGCCAAATTCAGAAAGCAAGACGATACTGGATCACGCCCGTCCATCTGATAGACAAGGGCCGTTTTGTATTTTTTCCAGGCCAGATAAAAAAGCGAAATCAGACGATGATGGAACATGTTGAGAAAGGCGACGAGCGTTGTGTCCTTATGATGCAGCCGCTCGAGCGCCAGTTCGTTGAAAGAATGGGGCAGGACGGACGAAGGCCCGATCAATCCCATGAAGGCGACTTCCATGGAGACGGGTTTTTGCAAATCGGGATGCTCCAGCTTGGAGATGTCACTCGGCGGAAACGCCAAATCCGGTTTGACGCTGAATCGCACCACTTCCTCACCCGGCACGAGCGTGCCGCCGAGCTTCTTTTTGTTCGGGAAAAAGCGCTCGAGCAGGTGCACGGCCTGGATGAACGGGAATCGGTAAAATTCCCTGAAAAGGCGATGCCTCAAAGCAGAATCCTGTTGCCGCTTCGCGGTGGCCATTCCTTCAAGATCTCCTGACTCTGGGCGGTTTTCACCGCCAGTTGCGAAAACGAATTCACGGACACGTATTGTCCCAAAAAACGCTCCAACACACTCGCGAACAAATAAAGACCCGCCCCGACGTATTTCTCCGGATCGAGTTCAAGCGTCACGCGCACGCCGCGGCAATAACTGAATCCGACTCTGCGCGTGACGTATTCCGATTGGAGCGACACAATGCCGTTGATCTGCTGCCGAGTTGAAGGGGAATGATCAAAATCATAAAGTCTCAGCATCTCCTTTAAGGCGTCCTCTCCCCCTTCGAGGAGGGATAAATAATTGAGCGAGAGATGGGAGATCAACCGCCATTGCGCCGCGCCGACGTGCGATGGCCGCCGGCAGGGCGTGGGCTTCATCAGACAGGTGATCGTCGAAACCGGCGCGGCTTGTTCCATGTCGAAATCCCCGGCCGGATCCCGAAAGGGAAGCTTTGCCGGTAAATCCCGGTTGGAACAGGTGACATGGATGGTTAAGATTTCCGCGTCGGGCTCGACGCGGCTGAAATTCAAATCCGCAAACGAAAGATAAACCTCCGTTCCACTGTCCCCTTTTCGGGTGGAGGAACGCCTCTCCATCAGCCAGTAGGCCGATGTGCTTTCGTCGTCATAAGCGGCATGCCGGATCGAGTAGAAAGGTTTGAACTCGCGCTCTTTGCTCAGGTCGTCGGGCGACACAGCCACGACCTTATCGACACTGTAAATTTCCATGGCCTCCTGTCTTCGGACATCGGCGAGCACATGATATTCCGTCCGGCGTTGATTGAGGTTGACAGGCTCGGCGATTCGGGTGAACAGGTTGACGACGGGCGTGGCGTTGAGGCAGAAAACATCCTTTTGAATGACGATGTTGGCGTCAAACGGTTTGTTCAAATAAATCAGCAGGTCCATCGTATCGCCTAAGGCCATGGACTTCATGCGGTCGAAACCACTAAGGTCGAGAAAAAGAAATTTATCTGGAAAGCAAAAATATTCAAAAAGCAGCAGATAGCCGGGAAACGACCGCTTGGAGTAAGGCAGCATGCTCTCCTCCGCGTCAAAGCCGACGGGCAAGACGGCATCCGACGGCAGACTGAACCGCTCGGTCAGACCTGCGCTGTTTTGAGATTCGACATCGATCTGGCAGACATTGTTGAGCAGCATCTCGTAAATCCGGAACGTCTGCTGATGCGGCCCGTTGAGATAAAAACGGATGCGATCGCAGGCAATGGCATTGAGGCTGAAATGATTGAAGGTTTTGATCCGCAGGACCAGCACCTGACGCGCGTTTTTAACGAGCTTTGACGGTTCCCTCAACTCCGCGGACACCACTTCGATCGGCCGGATCTCGACGGGATAAACCGTTTGAAACTGGCAGGGCGTCCCCCCAACCGGTTTGGAGTAGAGGATCGTTTTCTTTTCGATTCGATAACCGTTTGGAGAGATATTCTGTTTGATCGGATCGAATTTGACAATCGACATCGAGGGGATGGGATTCACATAATGCGGATAAAGAATGCTCAAGAGCGATTCGGTGATTTCCGGAAAACCGTCGTCGATTTTTTTATGAATTCTTCCACTGATGAAGGCGAACGCTTCGATGAGCCGCTCGGTGAACGGGTCCTCACACTTGTCCGGTTCGAGTTGCAGACGGCCGGCGATCTTGGGATACTCCTTGGCGAATTCCGCGCCCAAGGAGCGAATGTAGGTGAGTTCCCGTTCGTAATAGTCCAGAAGGTCATAGTCCATAAAACTTGATCAATCGTCTTTTGTCTTTTTGAGATAAAATCCCCGTCACCCGGAAATAGCGTAACTTCCTTTATTGATGTCAAAGTACGTGTCAAACGTCACCGGTTCTGAAATCGGCTCCATCTGCAAAATTCCGGTAATTCGAAATCGAATCCGCTGCTCCATCTTATCGGATAGCTCGAGATGCACCTTTACATTCTTGATCCTCCGCTCAAATTTCGCGATCGTCTGTTCGACGTCTCTGCGGATCATCTGTTTGACCTGGGGACTCCTCGGGTTGAGCGAAGAAAAATCCGGCAAACCATACGTGAACACGGAATGTTGAACTTCCTTAAACGCCTCGGGCACTGGAAATATTTTCCTTCGCGTGTTGAGCAAATTTTCCACATCCCGAATGACGGACTGCTTCAGGGCCCGAACATCGGCCAGTTGGTGGGAAACCGCCTCACGCGACACTTGCGGGTCCCGGTCGATCAATCTGTCTAGAATGGATGCCTGAATATTCATCGGTTCCAAAAGCAACGCGTCACCGGACAGCGCGGGATGTCCGGCTTACCCGATGACGCTTGAAAAATCCAAATGTGCGCCGCTTGTTTGGATTTTACTTGGCCGGAGGCGGCAGATTCGCCACCAACCTCAGCGACATGGACAGTTCATCCAGTTGATAATGCGGTTTCAAGTAGGCAACCGCTCGGTACGCGCCCGGCTTTCCCGGAATTTCCACAACGTCGACCCTGGCCTCACGCAGGGGGTATTTGGCCTTCATTTCCTGGCCTGCGTCTTCATTGAGCAAGACATAATTGGCAATCCAGCGGTTGAGAAAGTCTTCCGCGTTTTTCCGGGTCATGAAACT
>CAZPTW010000133.1:0-7777 GCA_964589235.1 uncultured Smithella sp.
GCGATCCCGGTCGCGTTTTGCGCGAGCGCCCGGCGATAGGCGTCTTTGACTTGCCCCAGAATCTGTGCCTCGCCCATCACCAGAGAATCCAGACTGGCGGCCACCCGAAAGGTATGCCGAACCGCTTCATCGCCTTGATACCCGTATAGACACCGAATCGATTCTTCCCCGTTCAACCCCCCGTATTTCGCCAAATACGCTTTCAAATGCTCAACGGCCGAAACGGCTTCATCCGCGGCGGCGATCACCTCCACGCGATTGCAAGTCGCCAGATGAAGCACTTCCCGGATCCCGTCCATCGCCCGCAAATCGCCAAGCAGGTCGCTTTGCTCCTGGCACCCGGCAAAGAGCCTTTCCCGCACGGCAAGGGGCGCCGTTTTATGATTCATGCCGACAAGTACAATCATGGTTAAATAAAATTATGCACGCTCGAAAGACAAAAACGGACGATCAACGCCGAAAGAATAAAAAGCAAAAATACGACGCAGGACAAAACGGCCATCCGAACGCCCCTCCAGCCGATGGCCAGACGCTGATGCAGAAGGATTCCATAGACGATCCAGACCACAAGCGCCCAGACCACTTTTGGATCGGAAATCCATGTATCCTTCCAGACAAAGGCGGCAAAGACCGCTCCACCGATCATGCCCAACGTCAACAAGACAAATCCCCACAAAAGCCCGATCGCGTTAATCCGATCCAAATCCCCCAAGGAAGGCAACAAGTGGCTCATCGGGCTGGGCTTTTTTCGCTTGATGAGACGGTTCTGCATGAGATACATGGCACCGGCGCCACAGGCAAGGACAAAAAGCGCTTCCCCGGCAATCGCCAAGACCAGGTGAAAAATGGTGAGTCCGCCTTGCCAATCAGGCGGGACCATATTTTTATCCGCCGACTGACCGGCGGCGACAATCATAAACAATAAAATCAAGGGGGAAATGAAAGCGCCCAGAACCCGCGTCTTGGTTTTCAATTGAAGCCCCAAATAAAGGCCTGAGATCGCCCAGGCGTAAATAGAGAGAAATCGACGCGATCCCAACCCTCCCCATGCGTCCGCTTGAAAAACAGCCGTGAAAAGATTGAGGGTCAAAGCCAAAAACCCCACCCCCAAAATCCAAGTCGAGGCTTTCGCGAACTGAACCTTCTGGACCACAAGGGAAAGCAGATACCCCCCCACAGCCAAAGAAACGCACCCAAGCGATACATCGAACAAAATGGTCTCTAAATCAGCCAATGCCAACCTCCTCGCCGGTGATATCAAAAACCATCTGTTTCACTTTGACGTCATCCTTTTGTCTTATGGCCTCAAGAATCCCCGCCGCCATCAACTGATCAAACCACCGGCGCCCCATTTTGGCGTTTTTTTCCATCTTGCCTCGCAACTGTCCGAGAATGCGAAGAAGCGTCGCGTATTCTTCACCGTATGTTTTCTCCAATTCTTCCCGCAGCATCCGGGCAAGTGCGGGAGAAGCCCCCCCCGTCCCGCAGGCAATCGTCAAATCCCCCCGCTCGACGATGGACGGCAATATGAAGTCGCATTTTTGCGGATCATCGACAATGTTGACCGGAATGCCTTTTGCCTTTGCGTCTTCCGATATGGCGGCATTGGTCTCTTCCTGATCAGTCGCTCCGATGACCATGGTCGCCCCTTCCAAATATTGCGTTTTGTATGGGGATTCGATGTGTTCGATCAGCTTTTCTTTTTTTAAAATCTCCAAGTCGGTATTGAGCGTCGGGCTGACCACGTAGACTTTTGCCCCACAATCCAAAAGACGCGCCACTTTACGAGCCGCGACATCGCCTCCGCCTATCACCAGGCATTTCTTCCCGTGAATGTTCCAAAAAACCGGATAATATTTCAAGTTTTTCCTTTCAAACCCGACGGGTACCGACGTTTCCCTGATTTGAGAAGTTATCATGAAGGGGGGTAAAATTCAAGCCGGCGTTTACCGGGGAGGTTTTTTTATCTATCTGGAATCAGTGAATAATTAATCGCCAGGATCCTCTTGGAGGAGAGTCTTTCCGCTTCCCGTCACCTGGGCTTAGTGTTTTCCTGGAAGGATAGAGAGCCCGGCTTGGATTTCTCCGGGCTCTCCGTCAGATAGACGAAGTCGGGGGACATCGACGACCAAACAGGAAATCACATCGTCTATCTCATCCTGAATTCAAAGTGATGACATCCGGCACACTGATTTTCAGAACTCCTGTGAACGTGATGGCAATCCGAACACTCCGGATACGACATGTGCCCATTGTGTGGATTGGGCAGTTGATCCCGAATTTTTTCTCCCTTGGCCACATTCGGATGGCACCCAGAACAGACCGCGGAGGCAACCGGCGTCGTCGGTTTGTCTTTGTGGCACTGGGCGCAATCTACCTTTGCCGCCTTGTGCCGATCGGCTAAAAACGTTCCTTTTTCAGGTGTCTTTTGAGACCAAGCCTCAGGATGGACGGCAAAAACAAAAAGCGCCAAAAGCATCGGGAAAGCAATCCATTTCCACCTGAAAAGTTGCAAAGAGAAAGTTTTGCCCGCTTTGCCGATCGCACCAGACTCATGGGAACCCGATCGGTCCGATGAATGTCCAGTTTTCAACAGACAGGACATAGGCCATCATCCTTTCGAGCCCGCGGCTTTTTCACCCGCCAGCCAACCAAACGTATAGGCACGACCATGGCTGACCCCGGTTGTGGTAATGGGATAGTCGTTGGCGAAGAAATCACCCGAGGCGTTGCCTGCCGCATAAAGGCCGGGGATGGGCTTTCCTTCCGTGTCCAGAACTTGCAAATCCGTATTGACGCGTAGACCATCCATGGTCACCAGAAGTCCGACGCCGGTGATCCCCGCGCCGAAGGGCGGCTTGACGATCGGGGTCAGCTTGGCCGGGTCTTTGCCGAAATCCTCGTCGACGCCCTTCTTGACCAGTTCGTTGTAACGCTTGACAGTCGCGACGAACGTCTCTCTGGGAACCTTCATTTTATCGGCCAGTTCTTCGATCGTATCGGCCTCGACAATGATACCCTTTTGTTTGAATTTTTCGTAATCCTTCATCGACCATAGCGGCGTCTTGACCATTTTTTCACAGACCGTCCCATGCATCTTGTCTTTATCCTTATCCCAATTTGCATCCCAAACCGTCCATTTCTTGTGCTGCGGCTGACTGATATCCTGATTGGCGGTGTAACCGAATGGCGCGTCTTCGTTGGCATAACGTTCGCCATGCAGATTGACGTTCAAAAACGGCTGGCGGGTCAGGGTCACCACGCTGTCGCGGTAGCCGCCCGGGACGGTGGAAAATCCATCCCAAAGCATAGGGGCATCCGTCTCTTGTTTCGCACCGCCTATCCACATCCCCATCAGGATACCATCCCCCGTGTCGCTTCCTTCCGGATAGCCATTGCCGGTGATCTTAAGACAGCGAGGGGAATATTTTTCTTGCATCTCTTTGTTATTGGCATAACCTCCCGTGCATAAAATGACCCCTTTGGCGGCGTCCACTTGAAGGTACCCATCTTTCCCTTTGGCGACCAATCCGGTCACTTTTCCTTGCCTCCCTTGGCGAATCAATTGCACCGCCGGTGTTTCATACAGAATCTCCACCCCTTTGTTCTTTACGTTTTTCTCAATCAAACCGCACAGTGTAAAATTCCATCCAGGCAGGAATTGGATGGCGGAGGGGTATTCCGTATAGGGCCAGTACGATTTGTTATCCGTATCGATAAAATACTTGATACCGGCCGCGTCGGCCATATCGAGCAGCTTGTCCATAATCCGTCCATGCTCATTCAAATAAAGCCTGATGAGTCTCGCATTGGCGTGATAGGCTCCGAAACGCATGATTTCAGCCATAAATCGGTCTTTGGGAATCGAGATGTTTTTTGACTTATGCAGGCGGTCGTCAATCGACGCGTTCCAGCCGCCATGATAAGTGAACGTTTTTCGTTTCTCCAGGAGAATCACTTTCGCGCCCTTGTCGGCGGCGGCATAGGCCGCGCAAAGACCGGCCAATCCGGCCCCCAATACCGCGACATCCACAGATTTTTTCATCTTGATTTTTGCGGCCGGAATGGGATCGGGCGGTGTATCAAACCAATATTTTTTGCAGATTGACGGGGATGAAATAGTAGAGGCGGCCGCTATTTTGGGAAATCCTTCGGTCACACCCGTCAGGACTCCAGCGGCTCCTAGCGCCAATGATCCTTTCAGAAATGTCCTGCGTCCTTCATTTTCCGGTTTATTTTTCTCACCAATTGCTTTTTCCTCTTTTTTGATTTTCTCCTCTGACATAAAAACTCCTTTCTATTGATCCTTTCGGAACGGTTCCGCAAGGGTGGCTCCTCTAGCCCCAAGGTTAGCAACGACTGTTCCAAAATAAATATCAATGAAATTCAATGGGATAGGAGTCGATTCCCGAGGAAGTGTCATATATGATAGAAAAATAATGGCATATATGATACTCTAACCTCCCGAGCTCAACGGCAACAGGGCAAGGCTTGGAACCAAACGATTCAAAGAGGGTCACTGATGATTCATGAACTGGATTTTTTCAATCAAGCGACGCTGCGCATTTGCAGCAGCCTAGACTTGGAAGAAGTCGCCGAAGAGTGCCTCAATTACATGGAACAATACATTCCGCTCGATGGTGTCCTTTTGACCTATTACGACGAAAAAAAACGGTCGATGGTCGTCATGGCCTTGAAGAGCAGAATCCCTCTCAACACAAAAATCAAGATGATTCCCATGCCCAAGGAAGCTCATGAAAGATTCAAGAATTTTACAAATGCCGTGAAAATTTTCAATGTCACGGAGGAGTACCTGATGCCTTATACCGTCTGGAAAGCGCTTGGGCTGGTCGAAAAATCGAGTTTGGTGATATTTCCGGGCTTTAAAGGCCGGAGACTCGGACAGGTGGATTTTTTTGTCCGGGGGCGCAACCGCTATACCGAAGAGCATGCCAGATTGATCAATCTCCTTTACAATCCCTTCTGTATCGCCATGGCCAACAGTCTCCAATATCAGCAAATCGTCAACATCAAGGATCTCTTCAACGACGACATTCGTCAATTACGTCGGGAACTGAAAAGAACATCCGACATGGAAATCATCGGGACAGGGAGTGGGCTCCAATCTGTCATGGAAACGATATCGACCGTGGCTCCGCTGACCACCCCCGTCCTCCTGATCGGTGAGACGGGAACCGGCAAAGAAATCATCGCCAATCGAATTCATTATTCATCGCCACGCAAAGACGGCCCTCTTGTCAAAATCAACTGCGGCGCCATTCCCGAAGGACTCATCGACAGCGAGCTCTTCGGACATGAAAAAGGGGCCTTTACAGGCGCGATTTCACGCAAGCACGGCCGTTTCGAGCGTGCCCATCAGGGCACGATTTTTCTAGACGAGGTGGGAGATCTGCCCGCATCCGTTCAGGTCAGGCTTCTTCGCGTGTTGCAGGAAAAGGAGATCGATCGAGTCGGTGGAACCGCGCCGGTTCCGGTGGATGTGCGCGTCATAGCCGCGACCCACAGAAATCTGGAAGAATTGGTCAGGAAAGGAGGTTTCCGCGAGGATCTATGGTTTCGCCTCAATGTTTTTCCGATCTCCATCCCACCGCTTCGGGAAAGAAAAGCAGACATCCCCCTTTTGGTTCATCATTTCATCATCAACAAAGCCCGAGAACTGAATCTGCGCGTCAATCCGGAACTGGCTCCGGGGGCCATGGAGCGTCTTATGGCCTATGACTGGCCAGGCAATGTCCGTGAATTGCAAAATGTCGTGGAACGGGCGCTCATCCGCATGCGCATCACAGACCCGTCCCGACCGATCAGCTTCGATGAATTCGCTCCGGAGATGGATTCAAAAACAACCCCATTCTCACCTGCTCAAAACGAAACATTCCCCTCTCTCGATCAAGCCATGAAGCAGCATATCCTGAAGGCGCTTGACCTTGCTCGAGGCAGGATTCAGGGCAAAGACGGCGCGGCCCAACTGTTGGGCATGAATGCCAGTACACTTCGCCACCGTATGCGACTTTTAGGAATTCCCTTCGGACGGATGAAAAAGATCTTATGAGCCCCCGGCCTTTCAAATCCATTGGGGTCAAAAAGCATCCATACCCGATTCCGGGACCAAACATCGCAATTTCAGGAAAGGAATTTCTTATACCGCCATCTATTGCAGAGGGTTTCGTCTTTCCTGTTTGAGTGTCAGATCATGCCAAAGCGCCGTTTCCTCTCCCCGGCTGATCTTTGCCAATCTCTTCTTGAGCTTTTCGAAATGGTCGGATTTTCCTTTCGTCCCATAGAAAAAACGTCTTCTTTTCGCCATAAAAATTCCTCCGGGGACACGACAAATACCCACCATGCCCCATGGCGAGCCGAATGACCGCCGCCCTCATCCCACAAGATGTTTCTAACCTTAAAAAAAGGGAAACGCCGAAATCTACAACGCATGACAGGCGGAGCATTCCTGCTTGATCTTTCCGCTCTGATGCACTTTGTGAACTTCCGTCGAAAACTTCGTCGCTTCACTTTGCGCCGCATTCGGCGCGTGACAGGTCAGACAGGGGACGCCTTTGCCCATCTCCGGATGTTTCTTGGGCATAATCGTATTGTAGTCTTTATGGCAGGCGATACAGGCATTTTGTTTTAAAGGCGGCCCGCCGGCAATCGCCGGCAAAACGCACCCCATACCCAAAAGCATGATGCCCGACAAATAAATGCCGAATTTTTTGACTGTTGACATCGTCTTGTCCCTTGCTTCGCGCGCACATCCCAAAAGCTCAACGCGCGTTTAAATAGGGCGCCCCGTGGAATTTCCCTGGGGCGCCTTTGTCGATTTAACCCTTCGCCGCGTTCTTTCCCGCTGTACGTCCGAAGACGACACAATCCGGAAGCGCATTGCTGCCCAGGCGATTGGATCCATGGACACCGCCTGTCACTTCCCCTGCCGCATAGAGTTTCGGGATGACTTCGCCGAAAACATCGACGACCTGGGCTTTTTCGTTGATTCGCAGTCCCCCCATCGTATGATGAATGGCCGGCCACTGGGCCACCGCGTAGAAGGGGCCTTTCACCATTGGAATCATCGCCTTGGTAATCGGTTTTCCGAATTCGGGATCTTTGCCTTCGGCGATATATCGGTTATGCTTCTCAATTGTATCGACCAAGTTGTCCGCGGGAATGCCGACTTTTTTGGCCAGTTCAGCGATGCTGTCGGCGACGACCAAACGGCCGTGTTGCAACCCCGCCTCGACTTCTTTCCGTGTCCCACCGAATTTTTCCACCATCTCGTCGTTGAAGATCGTATAGGTGGGTTTTCCCTGAGGCCCCAGGGCGATTTGGGCAAAACTTACATGATCACGCCGGGCCAATTCACTGATGAATCGCTTGCCCTGTTTGGTCACATAGACAATACCGTTGCCCGGACCGTTGAATGGGTATAGGGCGGGCGTGTCGAGAATTCCGGTATCCGGATCGGCATAAGGATACAACTGGATGAAATTCATCTGTAAAGTGTCCGCGCCCACTGCCTGCGCGTAACGAATGATTTCTCCGGTGGCCCCCTTATGATTGGTGCAATTCCATTCACCGGCCAGATAGGGATAATGGGCGGCGCGCATTTTCTCATCCCGACTGAAGCCGCCGGACGCCAGAATCAATCCTTTGGTGATCTTGATATTGCTGACTTTATCACCCTTTTTGATTTCGACACCCAAGACCGGACTTTTGGGATCGGCATCTTTTCTCCAAATCCATGTCACTTGGGTGCCCAAACGGA
>CAZPTW010000134.1:0-7763 GCA_964589235.1 uncultured Smithella sp.
ACAATATCGCCGATCATCAAAGCGACGACTTCGATCATGGCCACAAGACCCGCGTGTGTGCCGCCGGGGACATCGGTGTCGATAATCGTGACCACTCTTTTATTTTTGGAGAATGGCGTGACAAGCGATACCACAGCATGGGGATTGCAGGCATGATACGACCCGTCGATGGGATAAAAATCAACAACCCGACCGGCAACCGGTGTGTGATTGTAATGGTATTTTTCAGGTGTCAAGCGGAACACGGCGAAATCACCGTCGCTGAAAGCAGATAGCCAGTGCTTTTTATTGATCCCAAGCATTTCCTCATATTCGAAAAATTTGCCTTTGATGAATAGACTGGACGTTTCAGTGAATGATCCGAAAATCATACGTGAATCGCATGGAGCGACGACTGCCGCGGGATCATTGGGCATTGGCCGGCATTGCCAGTAGCGGATTTTGCGTTCGAAGATTTTTCTTAGCGTGTTGAGCTGATCTGGGGGATCGACGCACTCTTCCGACTTGATATTCAACATCGATTGGGTGTGCAAATGATATTTCATCCGTTGACTCAGAACGCCTGAGTAATTCAGCTGGCTTAAGATACGGGACATACGAGCGCTGGTCAGCCGGCGAAAAAGCCAGGGAGTCTGTTCTCGGACGCTGTCGTACAAAAAACGTATGGCGTTATGGCCATAGAGCTGCTCCGTGTTGATCCGTCTGGTTTGTCTTTCTATGTATTGATGTTTCATGTGAGATCCTCTTTTTACAAAAATGTTGATGAATGCGGTACTTTTTGGGCAAAATGATCCGTGGAAACAGTCCCCTGTCAATTGATAGCGGCCTCCGGTTTTTTCTCTATCGGATGGGAATCAAATGAATGCACAGGGGGCTTTGAATAGACATAAACAAAAAGAAGACAGGCAAGTTTTTCCAATGTTTCCGGATCCACTTGGTCTTCGAGAACATCCGACTGAATCCTGTCAAAAAACGTCATCGTATCGACATTTTGCAGTACCTTCTGGAGATCTCTCCGTAGGGTCTGATCCAAAGCGTCCAGATGGCGTTCGATGTGTTTGAGTTCTTGTCGTAGAATGTTCATCGATTCAGCCAGGTGGATTCTTCGCAACGTGGTGCGGTAGTATTTTTCCGCTGCCTTGTTGAATGATTCAGCCGGCAGATCCATCGGTGACCTGGCGTTGACGGTTTGGAGGATGCCTCGGGTCAGTTTGGAAGATGCGGTAAAATGAGAAGAATCAGAAATTCGGTCTTCGAGGTCGCAGATCGTATCATTGAGATCAAGCATTTCAATGAGGTCTGCACCATCTGTGCGGATGAGGTCCAAAAGCGCCAAACGATACTCATAATGATAGACCCTTAAATAACCGGAATAACGTCGGCTCGTACGGACCCTCTTTGTTCGCGCCAGAATCGATTTCATGAATGCATTTCCGGTCTGACCATGAACGAAGAAAGTGGGCAATCCGATCGCGCTGCCGAAGATGATCTGTCGTCTTTCACTTTCCACGAATGGCTCATCCGGGATGTGTCCATGTCCGATCTTTCCGTTCGCGATATATTTCATCGCAAGGATGTATATGAGATTTTGAAGGTTGACGGCATGGCGCATATCCTGGGTGAAACTCTCAAAAAGACTGTAGTGTCGCGCTTCAAATCCTGTAAAGCCCATGATTTCGTATTCGCGAAGCTTTTCGAAAAGATACAAAGACATTTTCGTATCGAAGACGCCCAAGTCCGCCAGGTCTTGTTTCAATTGAAAGCTGTTGTTGATTTTGCCGTTGAGTGCGGGGCTAGTGTCTGTACTCAATAGGGCCACAAGATAGTCAATCAAGCGATAGTCGGGGATGAAATCTCCTTTAAGATCAAATAGGAGACTGATGAACTTGTCGAGTCGGCTTGGGCCAAAAGGTGTTATTGGGTTTCCAAACACTTTGAGATCGGCTTTCTTACGCCATCGGCGCCAGAGCATACGAAGATGCGTATAATCGAGTTCATGCGGCAGAAAGCCCAATGCTTTTTCAGGGTGAAAATCCGTAAAGTCCAATCGGTAGGGCGCGGCCGTATACGTTCCAACAAACAGGGGCAGGAAGTGCTCGACAATTTTAACGACGAGATCTCCCAAATATTTTTCATGGGACCGGGTAAAACCGGATGAAGCGTTGGCCAACGCTCTGCTCATTTTCCGGCTTCCAATGCTGACGTGCGTGCCGTTGTTGGCCAGACTGATATTGGAAAGGTTCGGCAGTGAAACCAAATTGCTGGTGATAATGCCGGCCTCACGCAGTTTCAGCACTGCATTGAACTGACTTCGGCTCAACACACGATGGCACAGATGCATGTATTCATATTTTTTTTGTCCTTCGTCCCATCCGGAGAGACACGGATTCATGAACAGCTCACGGTAAAAAGAATCCGAGATGCAATGACTCAAGGTTTTTTGGCGCACAGGCGGATGCGGAGAGAAAAACATCAGCGTTTCCTGGCCCCTTTCTTTGAGATGAAATTTGCGGTTGGCGTACATCAGCAGGATCTGGCCCAGCAAATACCGAACGGCCATTTCGTCAGCCAGATTTTTACCGAGCGATGATTGGGAAGATGCCTGGGTGATGAAGAAGGACGATGTCTCCGGGGAGGTGTTGTCATTGAGAAAGTTATCCATTGCTTTCAGGGCCGTTTCGGTTAGGGAGGGGTTGGAAAAACTCGGCTTACTGATCATTTCAGCCAAGGACAGTTTCAAGAGATAGCTTACAGGAATTCTCAGAAAATCCTCGCCGTCTTGCCGATACAAGAAACGATCGGCATCTGTCCTTTGTCCTTTTGACGGATCGGTTTTGTCGATTAAAAGATCCATTTGGAGCGTTTTTTTGGCGTATTCCCCAAGGGCAGCCAAAGGAAGACGAACCCAGCTATTTTCCCAGACGCCTTCGAAGTCATCATTCAGGTACTTTTCCAATTCAGTCATGAATTTTAGCGGTGTGTCGCCTGATCTGGCGCGCCTTCGGATGTTGGCCATGTAGTTTGACGCCTCGATCGTCAAAGGGAGATCGACATCCGATCGTCGCCCTGTCACCACGGTTTGCATTTCAGATTCACTGCCGGCGGTTGCATCCTCTGGAGAAAACGGGAGCGACTCGACTTTCACATGGTTACCTTCATACTCAATGCCGATACGATTCATCAACGCTTGAGCATCGAAAAGTCCGGATGAGTGGTTGTCGTTTCTTGCGGGATATCTTAAAAGTTCACAGTTCAATCGACTCAAAGGGGTGTTGTCTCTTTTTCATTTTTCTTATGAGCTGAAGGATAACACCATCATATTTCAGAATGATTACGGAGACTCGACGATTTGATGAAGAAGTGTTTCAATCCGGTGACAATCGGAAAAAGATTTGATGAAAAAGCCAAAATTCGCGCTCGACAAGCAATCAGGCGATTGACAGGGAAATTGAAATTTCCTATAGACGCGGCAAAGATGTTCTTGGCATCACAAAAGAGTCATCATCAATGAGGATGTGGTATGTATAAGGTGTTGATTGTCGACGACGAAGAAGATATCGCGGACTTATTAACCTACAATCTCGTCAGGGAAGGATTTGCCGCAATTGCCGCCCACGACGGAGAAACAGCCCTCCGCATGATAAAAAAAGAAAAGCCGAACCTTGTTTTGCTGGATTTGATGTTGCCGGGCATGAATGGCTTGGATGTCTGTAAGTCCGTCCGTAGAAATCCGGAAGCGGCCCGGCTGCCGATCATTATGCTGACAGCAAAGAGCGATGAAATCGACAAGGTGACCGGTCTCGAATTGGGCGCGGACGATTATATGACGAAACCCTTCGGAGTCAAAGAGCTCATTGCACGGATCAGAAGCATTTTACGCCGGACCCATGGTCAAGAGAAAGACATCTCAGATGAAGAATTTGAGTTTGAGAACATGAAAATCAACTATGCATCCTGTATGGTTCAGATTGACGGCGACGAAATTGCGCTCAGTCCCACAGAATTGAAACTCTTGTTTTTTTTGACCCGAAACCAAGGGCGCGTTTATTCCCGCAGTCAAATTGTGGATCACGTCTGGGGCGATGAAACCTATATCACTGAGCGCGCCGTGGATGTGCATGTCCGTCGCCTGCGAAGCCATATTGAAAAAGATTTGAATAACCCTCGCTTTATACTCACCGTTCGTGGTTTTGGGTATAAATTCGCGGATAAAAATAGCTAAGGCGAAACCATCTTTTTATCTCACTTTCATCAACTTTTCATCAAAGTGTAACATTCCTGCTGTATGACACAACGCAATTACACAAACAGGAGGATATTTCATGTCAAACATTTTTAAGAAAGCCGTAATGGTGATTGCTGCTGTGGCTCTGATGAGCGGCGTGAGTTTTGCCGAATCGTCTATTGTCATCAAAGGGTCGACGACTGTCTTGCCGATCGCCCAGGGAACTCTGGAAGCCTTCATGAAACAAAATCCAGGTGTTCAGATGTCTTTGTCCGGCGGCGGATCTGGCGAAGGCATCAAGGCCCTAATCGACAAGACGGCCAATATCGGAAATTCGTCTCGGGAAATTAAAAAGGAAGAGCTTGCGCTGGCTGAAAGTAAAGGCGTAAAACCGGTGGCTCATGTCGTGGCCTATGATGCCATTATCCCGGTTGTTCATCCGAAAAACAAAGTATCGAATCTTACCATCGAACAACTCAATCAAATCTATCAAGGCAAAATCACCAACTGGAAGGAAGTCGGCGGTGATGACATGAAGATTGTCGTCATCTCCCGCGATTCTTCTTCGGGAACCTATGAAACCTGGGATCACTTTGTGATGAAGAAGGCCAAAGTCACCCCGAAGGCGCAAATGTTGGCGTCAAATGGTGCGCTGGTCACAGCAGTCGCCAAGAATCGTTACGCGATCGCTTACCTGGGGATGGGTTATGTCAACAAGACGGTAAAGCCTGTTCAGGTCAACGGCATCAGCGCAACTGCTCAGACAGCCATGTCCAAAGAATATCCATTATCACGCGAGCTCTATATGTACACAGATGGAGAGCCGACCGGCGATATCGCAAAGTATATCGCCTTTGTGAAATCACCTGAAGGCCAGAAGATTGTCGCCGATGAAGGTTTTGTCCCGCTGATGGAAATTAAAAAAACCGGAAAGAAAAAATAAGTTGCCGAGAATGCATGGTTTGCCGCAAAGTGGAAATATCTCGCGGCAAACCATGATCCGTTTTTGCCGGTGTGTCCTGAACATTACTTGAGTCGACAGTGGCCATTTCCCCCAGGATTGTCCGCGGGTTTTAAGCTGCTATCCCATCATCCAAATTTTTCTCGGCAAGAAGGTTTTTGCCGTCCATAAAAGTCTGCATCGGTGTTCCGCCCTGACAACTTTTCCCCTGATGCACCCGCTCATTGTCGTAGTAGGTTATATAACATCCAAATCCGTTTTTGATTGTCTCGAAACAATCCAGAAGATGACTCATTGCCCTTCCTGCCTATCTGTTAAGTCAAGTCCGCCCTCTTACAGTTTGACAACCCCGGGCAAATCATTTCCTATTTGTAGAATATTATTTTCTCTTGACACGGTGCATTTTTATTGGGTCACCCCATTTGCGTTTCGTCGGTAAGTGGAGACGGGTGCGGAAGAGACGAAATCCGCTGAAAAATATCCAGGCACGGCGCACGCTTGAAAAGCAGAAAAAATCATTCTTGACGCTTCCGGTGGCAGATGCTATCCGGAATGCGTATTGTTGAAGGAAAAAGGCCGTACCAAACATGAGGCAGATCCGCATTCGTTTGATTGTCTTCTTTTCGCTTCTGGGTTTTCTCCTGGGAATCGCATCTCTGGCATTTCATCACCACGACAATGATTTTTTGCGCCCTTTCTGCATGCTGTGCAAGGCGAAAACGTCTTTTTCCGGCACAATCAAGAAGTTTAAGGTCCAGACAACACCTGCCCCTCTGATGTTTTGTCTTTTTCCGGGAGCCATTTTCATCTGCTTATCCGGACTATTGCCTGACGGGGGGGCGATCTTCATCGAGTCTCAGGTGGTCGATGTCTATCCCAACAAGGCGCCACCGCTTTCCTGTTGAATCGTCAGAAGTATAAATGCGTTCATGCGAAGATTGTCCATTCCGGTCGTCTCTAGATCCGGAGGGTGGATGATGTTTAATCTATATGATGGAACTCTCAGGAGGAAAAAATGAATTGTCCGATTTGCAACGTTGCACTGGTCATGGCCGAGCGCCATGGTGTGGAAATCGATTACTGTCCCAAATGCCGCGGCATCTGGCTAGATCGCGGAGAACTCGACAAAATGATCGAGCGCGTAGTGCAGGAGAACGCCACCCGATCTGTTCCAAGAGCAGGGGAACAGGCTTATGGCTATGGGAAAGATGATAAGCGTCATTATGATGATCATCATTACGAACATTACCGGAAAAAAAGTTTCCTGCGAGACTTGTTTGATTAGAAAGAGGGGGTACGATGAAAAGACTTCGGATGGCTTTGATCTTTATGCTCCTCCTCTTCTTTGGTTGTTCAGACGGACTGAAGGATATGGAAACGTCATTTACGATTAAAGTGACAGGAAGCGAGCAATTGAAATTCAGCGGTCATTATACGATCGTCCGGACAACGAATTTGCAAAAACCCGTTCATGTCGATGCCATCGTGCCCATGGAATTTAAAGGCAAAGGGATTGCCGCCGCCTGTATGTTTCGCAAAGTCACCGCGGAGGGCACTTTGAAAGTTGAAATATTGAAAGACGGCAAAGTGATATCGCAGGTGGAAACGGCACAGCCTTTCGGCATTGTTTCACTGGGGAAAGTGCCGGATGCCAATTCCATGATCAACAAAATCCTGGGGATGATACTGGGATGACAGGCCAAGGAATCTGATGGGATGAATGGCCATAATTTTCAGTTTGAAGAATACCATATCCCTGAAGCCGCAAGCCATGTGTTTCAGTGTTTTAATCTTATGATTGGCTCCTTCTTAGGCTCCCGAAGAGATTCGATAATCCTAATACGCGAGGATTCCGGATCGGAACGCGGCAAGGGTTTTGGCAGACTTCAGCGACATTTTAATACCGGAGGTTTGCGCTCTTTTGATCCAATCGGTTAATGCACGGTCAGCTTTAGCCTCATTCTTTTGAAGCCCGATTTGACGGAGATCTTCTTTTAGATAATAAGAACACGAAAAGAGTTGGTTCAACCGGTGGGCCTCTTTTAGACGATCTTTCTCTTTCTCTTCAGAATCGAGATTTTCCGGATTTTTCGGCAGAAGCCACCGGATGCCTTCCAGCACCTTCTTTTGAAGGACATCCTTGGCTTCATGCTAGATGTCCCGTCGTAAATTGGAGAGATGATCATTGAGGAGCTTGATGACATGAAAATGACCAGAGACAATGGCGCTGCTGTCCATACCCGTGACAACGGTCAGATATTGATGCCCTTTGCGAATGGCAATTTCATCCATCCCAATCGTCTGCAAATGCTTCAAGAAAGGTTTGGCAAATCGTTTCGTCAGATCCCCTTTGGGATATCTTTGATGACATGTCAGGATAAAGACAAGCGCCGGGCAGCGTCTTGAATCGTCACGTGTTTCGACAGATCCAAAGCATACCGTTCAAAGGCATGTGGGTAATAAAAACACAGATCGGCAAAACCATGTGAAACTTTGCCAACGTTGTCGCAGTCCAAGCAGTCAACCCGCTGAACCTCCAACGTCAGAAAGCGGATGCACTGATTTTCGCCACTCTGG
>CAZPTW010000135.1:0-7735 GCA_964589235.1 uncultured Smithella sp.
CCCCGGTCGCCGTTAGCGACCATCCTGCCCTGTGGAGCTCGGACTTTCCTCAGGCGAATGACACTTCGCCTGCGATCATCTGCTCTTCTTCCACCTTTTATGAGTTTACAACGGATCAGACACTCTTTCAAGAAGAGTTACGGTGTTTTTTTTCGTCAAAACTTTACGGCTGGTTGCTTGATACTTCAACCTTTGTATTCATCGATCGCTTGATTCGCCAATCTATCGGCCTGGGCATTGTGGCAACGAGGAACATGCTGAACAGAAACAGAGTGAAACAATGATAAAAGGCTTCGGACTTCATCCATTAAGACTTTTAAATCCGGATGCTTGACTTTGTAAATCCCATTGATCTGCCTGGCTAAAAGTTCAGAATCCAAATAAACGTCTAAATGATGAATTTTTTTTTCCAAAGCGCCTTTGAGCCCCAGAATCAACGCTTTATATTCGGCGATATTGTTTGTGCAGAGCCCTAAGTATTCCTTTCCCTCCCATAGAACCCGATCGGCTTCATCCGTAACCACAGCGCCAGCGCCTCCAATTCCGGGATTCCCCCGACAGGCTCCGTCGCTGAACAATTTGGCTGCTCGTTTCTTCATCGAGTTTCAGGCGGATTTTTCCTGGTTCTCAAAATAAATGATCCGGTTACAATTGGGACAACTGAAAAGCTCCTGCGATCGCTGCAATTCATTATAAAGATGAGGTGGTATTTTCATACGACACCCATTGCATATCTCCTTCCAAACCGAAATCACCCCAATACCATTGTTCCGCCTTCGAATTTTTTCATAACGGGTCAAAAGCTCCTCGGGTAACGCATTTTGCAATCCTTTTCGCTTCTCTGTCCAGCTTACGGTATCCGCATCGATGGCATTTAAATCATCCTCGATGCTTTTCTTCTCCTTATCGTGCTGAATTTGAGCCTGTTTTAAGGTTTCCTCGTCTTTTTTGACCAATATCGCAAGTTTATCCATTTCATCCATCAGGGCGATGATTTGGGTCTCAATATCACTGCGGGCTTTCTCCGAAATCTCGATTTCTTTGAGCAAGGCCTGATATTCTTTATTATTTTTGACATCCAGCATTTTCTCTTTTGTCTTCGCCATCGCATCATTTAGCTTCTTGATCTTGCCTTCACAATCCAGCCGCTGGGCCTTTAGTTCTTCAAATTTTCTTTTATTGGCTTCGACACTTTCTTTATAGGTCTGAAAATCATCTTCCAACTTCTTGATTTGTTCGGGCAGTTTGATTTTCTTTCCTGAAAGCCTGGCCAGATGGGAATCGCACTCCTGCAAACTGATTAACAACGATAATTGTTCTTTCAAGAAATCACTCCTTTATCCACAAGATAAAAAAAATGCACCTTTTTGGGGTGCATCGTATAGTCCGGTCCTGCTTTGATCTTGTAAGCCGCCGAAGAACGTTGATCGCCCACTTTGTTCCTCGGCTTGGGCGTCAATCGCTCGTTGGCGACTTCTCCGGCTTGTTGATATCCCTTGGTAACACTCCATTGACTTTGATCCTACTCCAAATAACATCTGGTGGGCCCACCTGGGATCGAACCAGGGACCTACCGGTTATGAGCCGGTGGCTCTACCAATTGAGCTATGGGCCCGCCATGATGAGACATCCTCAATTCTCGAAATCCGACCGGCATCGAGGGTCGTTGGATTATACCCAATTCGGGCGGTTGTCAATATTATTTTACCACGCGCTTGCGCGGCGGCAGTTTACCGTTTCGCCGGTCAGATTCCTCCTCAAGCATCTCCGGCTCTTCCATATAGGATTCCACAACCTCCGGTGCAGGCCCCTCTTCATGCCCTACAATGCTTGTCCGATCGCTGATACCGAAACGCATACGCAAGACTTTTTCTTCTCGAGGGGTGAGAGTTGCCAGTATCTTGCGCGTCTGATCCGCCAAATCCATACTGATCGTCGCTTCCGAAGGTGACATAATTTTTTTGTCTTCGATAAAGTCACCGAGATGACTGTCTTCCTCCTCGCCGATCGGTGTCTCCAGCGAGATAGGCTCTTTGGCGATCTTCAAGACCTTGCGCACCTTTTCCAATGGATACTCCATCTTATTGGCGATTTCTTCCGGAGTCGGTTCTCGTCCTAGTTCTTGAACCAAATAGCGTGATGTTCGGATGAGTTTGTTAATCGTCTCAATCATATGAACAGGAATGCGAATGGTTCTCGCCTGATCGGCGATGGCACGAGTGATGGCCTGTCGAATCCACCATGTCGCATAGGTGGAAAATTTATAGCCTCGCTGATACTCGAATTTGTCCACGGCTTTCATCAGACCGATGTTGCCTTCCTGAATCAAATCCAAAAACTGAAGCCCACGGTTCGTATACTTCTTGGCAATACTCACCACGAGCCGCAAATTCGCCTCAACCAGCTTTCGCTTGGCAACTTCCGCCTTGGCTTCCCCTTCCTCTATGGTATCAACAACATTTTTAAGGGTCGCCGTCGGAATACCGACTTCTTTGGCAATCTGTTTGAGTCGCTTTTGTGCCTCCGTCACTTCGTCGTGGCTGCGATGCAACCATTCGATGGAGACTTTAGCCTCCTTGGCCGCCTGTTTTTCATCGGCTTTGGATTTTCGCATCTTCGACCAAGCTTTTTCCATCTGCGCCAGCGTCAAACCGGATTCTTTTTTATATTGATTGATCACACGCTCCGCTTGTTCAATTTCGTCGGCAAATTGACGTAACCTCGCAATAAATCGGTGAATCTGCTTTTTGCTGAATCGAATTTTCCGACATAGCGTAATAATATTTTTTGTATTTTTCTCAAGCTCAGCCGTCAGATTTTCCCGCTGCTTGGGTTTTAGAGTTTTGGACTTCAGTTTTTCACGGATCACTTCATTGCGATCATGGAACAGTTTAATGCGACCAATGAGCTTAAGCACCCGCTCTTTGTGCTCATCTTCCTCCATGAATCCTTCTTCATCCTCTACGCTGTCCACGACGTTTTTTACTCGGATTTCTCCAGACTCAAGCTTCTTGGCGATATTGAGGACTTCTTGGATCGATGTGGTCAGACTAAAGATCGCCCACATGGTCTCACGGGCACCTTCTTCAATCTTTTTGGCAATTTCCACCTCTCCTTCACGGCTTAAAAGTGAAACCATCCCCATCTCACGAAGGTACATTTTGACTGGATCACCGGTCTTTCCCGCTCCCGGCACAAGGGCAAGTGCGTCGGGAAATTTGGACGGCAACGCATCTTCCACCGGTTTTTTGACGACTAACTTTTCACCTTGTTCCGTATCGATGATATCGATATTTTTTTCGCCAAACAACATAATGATATCATCTATTTGATCCGATGAATTGATATCCGGCGGCAGCATGTCATTGACATCATCGTAGGTCAGAAAACCTTTTTCTTCCCCCAGCGAAAGCAACTTCTTGAATTCATCAGATTGAATTTCTTTGGCCATGTGGCATCCCCCAAAAAAAATTTAACCGCCTAAACTAGCGTATTTCTCTTTCGGCATTCATTAGTTTCTGTTTTTCCACCATCAGCTGTTGCAGGAGTTCGTCATTGCCGCTTGACTGGGCCTGCACTAATTTGATTTTCAACTGTCGGTGCTTTTCTTTATACCATTTTTCCCGAATTCTCTTGATATTATCGGAAAAATTCCGATCCACCACATTATCATCGGTTGGAGGTGCCTCAATACTTAATCGATAAAGCGCCTCTCGAATTTTTTTATCCTCATCCGCGGATAAAATGACATTCATATCGACATATCCGAGCAATTTATAATCTTGAACAATTTTTTCACCCACCACCTTCAACCGAGCGTCCATGAAATAATCCAGAATCCTTTCCCGCTCAATGAGTTCCGTCTTCTGGGGATATTCCAGCATCAACCGGATCAGATTCATTTCCAGAGGGTTACTGTTCAATTGGCTGTCGGTTGTCACATGGAGGCTTGGCTTCCGATATCCCTCTCTACGAAGGACCTCCCGCTTCAATAAAGACTGATCAATCCCCAGTTTTTCCGAAATGCGCTTGATGAAAAGATTTTTTTCTATTTCATCCCCGATTTTATTGACAAATTCCTTGGCGGTCTTAACCAGATCCCGGTTTTCTTCAAAAGTTTTGCCATTCCCCAACACATTGTCAATATAGTAATCGCTGATGGGCGGCGCATGCACGATTAAATCTTCCAATGCTTCCCGTCCAAACGACCTGACGTAAACATCCGGGTCATCCCCCCCCGGCAAAACCAAGGCCCGGGCATGCATCCCGACCTCCAGAAACAACTCCAGCGACCGATCCAATGCTTTACGCCCGGCCGCATCCGGATCAAAAAGGGCTACAACGTTTTGCGTGTACCGGCGCAGTAATTCCAGGTGATCCCGGGTCAGAGCCGTCCCCAGTGTGGCCACCACATTATGAATACCTGCATTATAAAGTGAAATGGCATCAAAATAGCCTTCCACAATCAGACAAAAGCCTTTTTGTCGAATGGCTTCCTTGGTTTTGTTCAGCCCGTAGAGATTTTTCCCTTTAATGTACACAGGTGTTTCCGGAGAATTGAGATATTTCGGTTCACCCGCATCCAGTATTCTTCCGCCGAAAGCGATGACCTCCCCAAAAACATTCTCAATCGGAAATATCAGCCGCCCCCGAAAACGGTCATAATACCCCCCGTCTTTACCGGCAATCACCAACCCCGCCTGTTCAGCCAACTTCAAGGACAGGCCCGCACCTTCAATGAAATCCGCCGTTGCGCGCCAATTATCCGGGGCGTATCCCAGACGAAACTGTTTGACGGTTTCTTCTGAAAGACCTCTTTTTTGAATGTAGTCCCGGGCGGCCTTACCGATCTGTGACGCAAGATTCCGCGCATACTGTTGCGCCACGCGGTAATTGAGGTTGACGATCTGTTCATGAAGCGATTCTTTTGCGCGGCCTTCTGAACTGAAGGTTCTCGCCGGCAGAATCACACCCGTTTTTTCCGCCAAATATTTGATCGCTTCCGGAAAACTCTTGTTGGCCATCTTCATCAGAAGGGTGATGGCGTTGCCGCCTTCTCCGCAGCCGAAACAGTAAAAAATCTGCTTCTCGCGATTGACGGTAAAAGAAGGCGTTTTCTCCTGATGAAAAGGACACAAGCCCAGATAATTTCGGCCCGCCTTTTTCAGCGTCAGATATTCCGAGGCCAAATCGACAATATCCACCCTGCTTTTGATCTCTTCGATCTTACTGTCATCGAATCGCACGAACAACTGCCTTGCCCGCTGAAATTTTTTGAAGCAACCGATCTTTTATGCCGACAACAGTGCCTTCACTTTTTCACCGGCGGCTTTGCCGTCAGCCTTACCGGTAATCTGCGGCATTATGACCTTCATGACTTTGCCCATATCCTTGACGGACGTCGCACCGACTTCGGCAATCGCTTTTCTGATCAGTGCTTCGACTTCTTCCTCCGACATTTGCTCAGGCATAAAGGCCTGAAGGACTTTTAATTCCGCCTCTTCCTTCTCCACCAAATCCTGCCTTTTGCCCTTGGCAAATTGCTCGATGGAATCTTTTCGCTGTTTGACAAGCGAAGATAAAACCTGCATGATCTCTGACTCGTTGAGCGGGCGCATGACATCGATTTCTTTGTTGTGCAGCGCCGTCTTTAACATCCGGACAGCCGAAAGCTTGATTTTGTCTTTCGCTTTGGCCGCGACCACCATTTCTTCGTTGATTCTGGCATAAATATCCATGGTGCTTTCCCTCAATCTATCCCATTTGATCTTCCAATTTTCGTCCGCCTAACAAATGCATATGCAGGTGGAACACCACTTGTCCGCCTTCGGCATTACAGTTGATCACCGTACGGAACCCCCTGTCGGCGACCTTTTTGATCTTGGCCACTTTCTGCGCGGCGACCGAGAGCTTTACGAAGAGTTCCGATTTGTCCGCGTCGACATCCATCAACGTGGGCACATGTACCTTGGGAATGAGAATCACATGAACCGGCGCCATCGGATGAATGTCCTCAAATGCGAGCACCGACTCATCTTCGTAAACTTTCGTGCTGGGAATTTCTCCTTTAACGATTTTACAGAAAATACAATCCGCCATATGGTATCCCTCCGAATCTCAAGAGGTTCTTTGAGCCCTGGCCATGGCCTCTTCCAGGGCGATGGCCCCCGTGTAAATCGCGCGCCCCACAATGACGCCGAAAAAAGAACAATCTCGGACAGCCAAAAGCGCATCAATATCGTCAAGCGTCGCCACACCTCCAGAGGCAATCACGGGGATCGTCACCGCTTTGGCCAGTGCCTGTGTCTGCTCAATGTTGACACCCGTCTGCATACCGTCTCGCTGAATGTCCGTGTAGACGATCGCTTCAATACCACAATGTTCATAACGCCTGGCCAAATCAATCGCGTTTTGGCCGGTCTTCTCCGTCCACCCCCGAACCGCCACCTTCCCTTCCCTGGCATCAATTCCCAGGATGATTCTTCCCGGATACCGATGGGCGGCCGTCTTGACAAAGACCTCGTCCTGAATGGCCGCTGTTCCCAAAATCACACTCGATACGCCACGGCTTAAATAAAACTCGATCGTTTCCATGCTGCGGATCCCGCCCCCCACTTCAATGGGAACATTGACCGAGCGGGCAATTTCTAAAATGATGGGGGCATTCCTCGGAACCCCCGCGACGGACCCGTCCAGATCGACGACATGAATTCTTTGAGCGCCTTTTTGGGCCCAAAGATGGGCCATGTCCGCCGGATTTTCAGAATAAACCGTCACTCGGTCGAAGTCCCCTTGAGCCAGACGCACACACTGGCCGTTTTTAATATCCACCGCTGGAATAATCAGCAATCGCCAACTCCTTTTTCAATCATCAAATAGTGGAATCCAGTCTGGCCCTTCACTCCCGCTCGGACGAAACGCCAGGAAAAGATCTGAAAATGTCGTCAATACCCAGTTTCGCCAGTTCACGCGCCGTCAACCATTTGGCTCCCCCCCTGAAAAAAGAAGAAACCTGAAAAACATCCTCCATCAATGATTTTTGAGTTTTTTCAAAAATGCCCCGCCAGAGGGACGTGCCATCTTTGACGGAGATCAAATGAATCTCAAACGCCACAGAAGCAGGCCGTTCAACGGCGTAATCATATCCCACTCTTTCCCGATAATGGTAAACGTACCCCACCACCACAACATCCGCGCGCAGTTCCATGCCGACTTTATGAATCAGCTGTTTGGGGGTTTGTTTCATAGAGTCCGAAGAAATACGCTGATAAACACCCGACGCTCTTTCCGAGGGGATGAGTTCTGTATTTTTCAAATCCCTGAGCTTGTCTGTAAAAAGATCTTGAACGACCCTTTCCGCCCCTTTAACGACAGTCCCACTGGAATTCACGCTTCCGCACACCGGACAGCGAACCGTAGCGACTTGACCGTCTTCGGGCGATATCGCTTGAAAAGGAAGCACCGCCAGACGCGTATTGGAGGGGGAGACCCCGGCGTTTTTATCGGCGTGGACAACGTCGGGACTCGCCCAAACAAAAACCAACATCAAAAAGACGATTTTGATCATCGTATTCGGCTTTTTCAAATTTTAACCCGTCCCTTTCGTCCCTTTCTTTCAGAGCGTGCCCTTCGTTGACATCACGCCTGAAATGTCGGGGTTTAAGGCGACAGCCTGTCTGAGCGCCCGCGCAAAGGCCTTGAAACTGCGGTCGTATGTCGCCTCGGCTTCCGGCGG